>CAYORZ010000266.1:0-3384 GCA_964406485.1 uncultured Gemmatimonadaceae bacterium
ACGGCCTTCGAGAAGGCCGAGCACGATCGGCTCCTCTACGTCGCGGTGACGCGGGCCGGCGAAGAACTGGTCGTGGGGATGAAGCACCCGCGCCGCCGCGACCGGGGCCCCTGGGCGGCACTCGAGGAGTGGCTCGGGCAGGAGTCCGAGCCGATCACCCTCGCGCCCGCTCCGGAACCGGATCGCCCGGTCGTCGACGTCGCGGTGGAGACGCTCCGCGAGCGCGAGGCCGAGGCCCGCCGCCGGAGGGATGACGCCAGCGTGCCCCACTTCCACTTCGCGACGGTGACCGGCGCGGCACACGTCGGGAGCGCCGCCACGGAACCGGGCGCCCCGGAGACGGGGGTTCTCGACCTCTTCGACCCCCCCGACGTCACGACCGAGATCCTGGAAACGGAGAAGGGGTTGGGCGGGGTCGGGTGGGGGAGCGCGGTCCACGCGGCGCTGGAACAGGCGCTACTGGGGCGGGAAGGGCGCGTCATCGAAGAGGTGGCCCGAGCCACCCTCATGGAGCACGCCCGCCCCGTCGACGAGCGGGGCGATCCGGTCGAACTCCCCCTCCTTCTCGCGGTCGTCGAGCAGATCCGGACGTCGGAGCTGTGGGCGCGGGCACTCGCCGCCGAAGTCCGGCTGACCGAGCACCCCTTCGCCGTCGAGATCGAGAAGGGCCGCTGGCTCGAGGGGGTGATCGACCTCGCCTTCAGGGAGCCGGAGGGGTGGGTGATCGTCGACTACAAGACCTCGTCCGACGACCGCGCCTTCGAGATCCTCCTCCCGCACTACGAGCGGCAGGTCGCTCTCTACGCCACGGCGTGGCGGGGGCTCACCGGCGAACCGGTGGCCGACGCCCGCATCTGGCGGGTGGGCTGAAGCCGACCCCGCCTCAGTCGTCTCCCATGGTGTCCAGGGCGGAGTCCCGCAGCGTCGTCCAGACGAAGTCGTGGACGTCGAGGAGATCGGTCGGGGGAAGCTCGGCCGCCTCGAGGCGGGTTCGCACCACCCGCGCGACACGCCGGAAGTTGCGGTAGGACCGCGCCGTCGGCCGCCGGGAGTAGTGTGAGGTCGGGGCGATGCTCGCGGCCTGACGGATGAAGGCGGAGTGGCGCACGCAGACGTGCTTCTCGGGATCCATCAGCGCCGGAAGCGCCGTCGCCAGCCGCCACGAGGGACGGGTGCCGTCGAGGCAGTCGGTGAGCGTCCGCACCCACGCCTTGAAGCGGGGACCGAAGTCACCCTCGCCATGGAGGAGTTCCGCGACCGCCACGGCGAAGTCTTCGGTCGCCTCGTCGTCGAGTTCGCGGAGGACCTTCACCGGGCGGAGGCTCACCAGATTCGTGCTGGCCAGCACCTTCACCACGGCGTCGCGGAGGTCGGTGTAGCGCGCCTCGGCCATCATCGTCGCTACCGCGCCCTCGGAGAGGGTCTCGCGCGCCAGCGCCACGACATGGTCCCGGTGCCGCTTCAGGCTGCGCCCCTCGGTGCCCCGGTGCTCGCTCTTCCACTCCTCTCCCTGGAAGCCTTCCGGGTAGAGCGAACGGAAGAGTTCGACCTGCTGCTCGAAGGTGGCCGACGGCTCGAGCGGCTTCCGGTCGGTGGAGCGGCCCGTGCCGATCGCGGCCTGCAGGTCGGCGATGACCGCTTCCTCCGACCGGTGGTTGGACTGCGCCGGCTCCAGGAGGTCGTAGTAGCCGGCCTTGAAGATCCGTTGCCGCCCGTCCTCGAACTGGTAGGCCCGCCGGTCACCCCGCTCCCAGGCCAGGATCGCGAGTCCCCACTGCGGACGCTTCACGTGCCGCATGAGGTCCGGATCGTCGTCCTCCAGAAGCTGCTCGCGAATGTTGTCAGGGACCGTGAAATCGGTGAGCGACGACGACATGTATACCTCCTGGGGTCCTGCGGGTAACCTGCGTTCCGATCGACGAAGCAGGGATCCTGCGCGCCTCCAGCAGCTCCGCCGAGTCGCACAGGCTGTTTACACAGGCTAAGTATAACAGTTTTCAACACTTACCACAAGATATCCGGACACCGCCCGGCGGGCGCGGGTGGCGGGGCGCTGCGCCGCTACTCGAGGAATCGCGCGCGTTGATCGTCGTCGGGGACGCGGCAACTCTCCCGCCGGGCGAACCACCGGTAGCGGTTGCGGGCGAAGCGGTCGTAGACGGCGTCGCGCAGCGGGCGCGGGATCAGGCGAGCGAGCCCGGCGATGATCCGCCAGATCCCGCCCACTTCGGTCGCGATGGCGAGGGCGGCGTCGGAGCGGACCCGCAGCGTCACCCGGTCGCCCCCCGGATCCCCGGGCCCTTCGCCGGCGGCACCGCGCGCGGCCCCCTCGGCGGGTGCCTCACCCCCCGACACCTCGGCGAGGACCAGGGCGTCGACGTCGTGCAGGGCCGGGTGGTGGGAGCGGAGGGATCGGGCGAACTCCCCCTGGAGGGGGGCGAAGTGCAGCGCTTCGCGGTGGTCGCGGGCGAGGATCCACCGGACCGCGCCGTCGCAGAAGCCGCAGAGGCCGTCGTAGAGGACGACCTTCATCCGGCCGCCCGCTCGCCGAGCTCCGCCCACCGATCCATCAGGTGGTCGATCTCCTTCTCGAGGGTGGCCACCCGCTCGGTGGTCGCGCGGATCACCTCGGAGTCCTCTTCATAGAACGCCGGGTCGGCGAGCGTCTCGTGCACCCGGGCGAGATCGCCTTCGAGGGCCTCGATGCGGTCGGGGAGTCCCTCGAACTCCTTCTGTTCGCGGTACGACAGCTTGCGCCGTGCCGACGCGGAGCGGTCGCGCCGCCGGTCGTTCGTCGCCCCCCTCCCGGCCGCGGGGGAGGCCTGCTCGCGCGCCTGCTCCTCCCGGCGCTCGACCACCCGCCGCCAGTCGGAGTACCCACCGACGTACTCGCGCACCACCCCGTTTCCCTCGAAGACCAGGGTGCTGGTGCAGAGGTTGTCGAGAAAGGCGCGGTCGTGGCTGACCACCAGGACCGTCCCGTCGAAGGCCACCAACCTCGACTCCAGCAGTTCGAGCGTTTCGGTATCGAGGTCGTTCGTGGGCTCGTCGAGCACAAGGACGTTGGCGGGACGGGTGAAGAGCCGGGCCAGGAGGAGGCGGTTCCGCTCCCCCCCGGAGAGGGCGCGCACCGGCTGTCGGGCCCGCTCGGGAGCGAAGAGGAAGTCCTGGAGGTAGGCAAGCACGTGGCGGCGGTCGGCGCCCGACCCGACGTGGTCGCTGCCGAAGGCGACGGCCTCGGCCACCGAGGCGTGGTCGTCGAGCTGCTCCCGGTGCTGATCGAAGTAGGCGATCTCGAGCTTCGTGCCGTGCTCGATCATCCCGGTCTGCGGTTCCAGCTGTCCGAGCAGCAGGTGGAGGAGGGTGGTCTTGCCCGCGCCGTTG
>CAYORZ010000267.1:0-3369 GCA_964406485.1 uncultured Gemmatimonadaceae bacterium
TCTGCTACCTCGACGAGGTGGTCGAGGCCCGGCAGGACACCGTCGTCGTGATCCACCCCCTCGCCGACGACCGGCGGATCCTTCCCATCGACAAGCTCGGTGAACTCGTGCCCGCCGCCCCCGGCTTCCAGCTGGTCGTCTCGTACAACCCGGGCTACCAGAATGTGATGAAGGACCTCAAGCCGAGCACGCGCCAGCGCTTCGTGGCGCTCGACTTCGACTTCCCCCCCACCGAGCTGGAGGTGCGGATCGTTCGCGCCGAGGGGGAAGCCGACGAACCCACCGCCCGCGCGCTGGTGGCCCTCGGCCACCGCATCCGCAAGTTGCACGACAAGGGACTCACCGAGGTGCCAAGCACCCGGCTCCTCGTCGCGACGGCCCGGCTGATCGCCCGTGGGGTCGCCCCCGCCGACGCCTGCGCCGCGGCCCTGATCGGCCCCCTGAGCGACGACCCCGATCTGGTGGCCGCAATGCGGGAACTCGTTGCGGCCACCCTCGTCTGAGGGGGGCGACGCATGTCGGAACCGGAAGACGTCCTTCTCGACGGTGCCTACCACGCCTCGACCGCGGTGCAGGCACTCTGGAGGCGGCGCCGGCCGGGGCCGCCGCGGGTCGAGCTGGGAGACGTGAAGGGGCGTCTCGACCTCCTGATCTCGGCTCTCTTCGCGCGGTCCTTCCGCATCGCGCCGGCCGAGCCGCCCGCGCGTCCCACCCCCATGGCGCGGTGGGTGCACCGGATTCCCCGACATCTCCGCTTCGACCAGCCCCTCTGCACCACCGACGGGGTCCGGATCCGGCTCCCCCCGACGCTGGAAGCCGTCGCAGGCGAAGACGCGGCGGTGCGGCACTACCGGATTCTCGCCCTCGAGCAGGCGGCCCGGGCGGAGCGCGGCTCGGTCGACGTGATCCACGGCGTGGACGACCGCCTGGTGCGGGAGCTCTACTGGCTCTGCGAGGCGGTGGCGATCGACCTCGATCTCGCGCGCGATCTTCCGGGGTGGGCCGCGGACCTCGCCGCTGCCCGCCGGGCGGCGCTCGCAGACCGCACCCCGCTCGTCCGGCCCACCGGACTCGAACGGCGGGCCGAAGCGATGGTGCGCGAAGTGCTTGCGGCTCCGCCCCTCCACCCCCCGAGCTGGAGTCCCCCTTCCGCATCTCCCGCAGGCTCCCTCCGCTGGGCGCGCGAGCAGGCGGCGATGCTGGAGGCCGAGACGGTCGACGGCGGACGGTTCCGCGGGATCCCCGTCGTGGAGGTGTGGGGGGTTCCCTCCACCCCGGACTCCGGACAGATCGAGGTGGGGCCAGCGGGGGAGGGAGCCTCGCGGGAGCGGAAGTCGCCCCGCCGCATCGGGAAGATGTCGCGACGCCCCCGGGTGCGCGACGAACTCGAGAACGAAGACGACCAGAATTCCGGGATGTGGGCGCTCCAGCTCGACGACCCCCAGGAGCACGTCGAGGACCCCCTCGGGTTGCAGCGCCCCACCGACCGCGACGACCAGGCCGACTCCGACGACCTCGCCGACTCCCTCTCCGAGCTCCCGGAGGCGCGGGTGGTGCACACCCCGGGCACTCCCCCCGAGGTCCTGGCCAGCCCCGCCCCGCCGGAGCGGAGGGCGACCGTCCTCGATCCGGAGTCGGGGGCCATCGGCATCACCTACCCGGAGTGGAACTGGCAGACCGACCGCTACCGGCTCGACCACGTCGTCGTGCGGATGGCGCCGGCCCCGCAAGGCGACGAGGCGTGGTCCGACAAGGTGCTGGCCGCGCACGCGGCGCACCGACGCCAGATCCGTCGTACCTTCGAGCGCCTCCGCCCGCGGCGGGTGCGGTTCCGTCGCCAGACGGACGGCCCCGACCTCGACCTCGAGGCGTGGGTCTCGGCCTGGTCGACGCAGCGCGCCGGGGGGGCGGTCGAGGACCGGCTCTACGAGGCGGTACGACCGAGCCGCCGCGAGCTTGCGATCTCGCTGCTCGTCGACGTGAGCGGCTCGACCGACAGCTGGGTCGCGGGCACGCGCCGGGTCGTCGATGTCGAGAAGGAGGCGCTCCTGATGGTCTGCGAGGGCCTCGATGCCCTCGGCGACCGCTACAACGTCCTCGCCTTCTCGGGCGAAGGACCCCGCGGGGTCGACGTCCTCACCGTGAAGAGCTTCGACGAGGGGTGGGGGAGCACGGTGCGCGGTCGGATCGCGGCGCTGCACCCGGACCGCTTCACCCGCGTGGGGGCGGCGCTGCGGCATGCTTCGACCCTTCTCGCGCGGGAAAGCGCGGCGCACCGCCTGCTGCTGCTTCTCTCCGACGGCAAGCCGAACGACGTCGACCAGTACGAGGGCCGCTACGGGATCGAAGACGCCCGCCAGGCGATCGCCGAGGCGCGGCTGCAACAGATCCACCCCCACTGCCTCACGATCGACCGCCAGGCCCCCGCCTACGCCCGCCGGATCTTCGGCCCGACGGGCTTCAGCGTCCTCCACGATCCGACGCGACTGCCGGAGGCGCTGGTACGGGTGGTCCAGCAATTGATCACCGCCTGAATTGCGGGCCGACGAGGCGATCCCTCCAGGCCCCACATCTCTCGCTTCCCTCAGAAGGACTCCATGTCTCGCCTCATCCGCGCCATGAGCCTCTGCACCCTCGCCGTGGCGGTGGGTGCCTGCGAGCCCGCGGCCGATCCGCCGCCGCCCCCCACCACCTCTCCGGAGGCCACGGCAGAAGGCCCCGACGCCGTCCCCCCGACCCCCGATCCCGCAGACGACCACGCCGCCCACGCCGCCCCCGACGGCGAGGGAGAACTGCTCCTGGTCATCATGCAGCGGCTCGGGAGCGAGATGGCCCGGCTCACGCACGCCCTCATGACCGAGGACCGCGAGACGCTGGCCGACGCGGCCGAGGGGATCGCCGCCCACGCCCCGATCTCGGCCGCCGAACTCGAACGGATCCAGACTGCGCTGGGCGCCGAGATGGACACCTTCGAGGAGCTCGACGAACGCGTTCACGTCTCGTCGGCCGCCTTGCGCGACGTGGCCCGCAGCGGTGACCTGCAGGACGTGGTGCGCCAGCTGGGCGAGGTCCAGTCGGGGTGCGTCGCCTGCCATACGGAGTTTCGCGAGCGACTCCTCACGAACCGGTGAAGGTCGGGGGGGCGCGGTTCGGGGGGGCGACTCGGGGGGGGCGGCCTACCCCCGACGCGCACGACCTGAGAGCTTTGGGGCGTCCCCTTCCGGCTTCACCCAATCCCACGCCATGAATACGCAAGCGATTCTCGACAGCCTCGGTCTCGACGACGTCAATCCCGGCGGCTTCGCCGGCACCTGGATGGGCTCGGGCCCCCTTCTCGAGATTCCCACCCCGATCGACGGGTCTCGCATC
>CAYORZ010000268.1:0-3366 GCA_964406485.1 uncultured Gemmatimonadaceae bacterium
GGCGTCCAGGGCGAAGTCGACGACCAGGGCAACCTGACGCGGGTGGGGATCACCGGCGCCCTCTGCCACTCGACGGTCGACAACTCGGTCATGCCGGGGATCGGACGGCGGCTCGACGGCTGGCCGAACCTCGACCTCGACCCGGGGCTCATCGTCTCGCTGTCGCCGTTCTTCCAGGACCCGGCGGCGCAGGCGGTCCTCACGTCGTGGGGACCCGGAATGTACGATCCCCGCTTCAACATCGACGGGATCAACGACCCGGTGGTGATCCCCCCGGCGTACGGCCTCGACGGCGTGGCGCTGGAGACCTTCACCGGAGATGGACCGGTCTCGTACTGGAACGCCTATGTGGCCATCACGCAGATGCACGGCCACGGCGACTTCTCCGACCCGCGCATCGGGGTGTCGGTCGACTGGGACGAGGACCTGGTCACGCCGCTGCTCGCTCCTCTGCTCGAGTACCAGTTGAGCCTCACGGCCCCGCGCCCGCCGGACGGGTTCTTCGATCCTTCGGCTGCGGGACGGGGGCAGCAGGTCTTCCGCACGGTGGGATGCGCCGATTGCCACACCGGACCCCTCTTCACCGATGCGGGTGAGCGGCTCCACGCTCCTTCCGAGACGTGCATGGACCCGATCCTGTCGCAGCGGGCGGCGACGGGCATGTACCGCACCACGCCCCTGCGCGCACTCTGGCAGCATGCTCCCTACTTCCACGACGGAAGCGCGGGAACGCTCGAGGCCGTGGTGGACCACTACGAGTCGTGCTTCGACCTCGGTCTGACCGACTCGCAGCGGATCGACCTCGTCGAATACCTCAAGAGTCTGTGACGTCCAGGGGCGATCCCCCTCGGCGTGGCGCCTCGCCGCCCGAGCTGGTCGGGGGCTTCCCCGTCCGGCTCGTCGCGGCGGGCGCGCGGTTCCTGAAGGGGGGTCCGCCCCGGGCCGGAGCGTTCGTCGGTCAGGCGGTGGACCTGCGTGTACCTTCCGACCACCGCACGGGTAGGACTCTGCGAAGGCACCGCCGCCGGGGAACACGGAAGAGGAAGCGCGATGAGACGGATACGGTACCAGGTTGCATGTAGCGTGGACGGCTACATCGCAGGGCCGGGCGATGATTTCGGGTGGATCCCCCCCGAGCCGACGTTCGATTTCGAGGCGTTGTACGCGCAGTTCGATACGCTGGTGATGGGTCGGCGGACCTACGAGATCGTGCGGGCGTCGGGGGAGGGATTTCGCGGCAGGCAGGTGGTCGTTGCCTCGCGGACGCTCCGGGCCTCAGACCATCCGGAGGTAGAGGTGGTCGGCGAGCACCTCGAGGCGCGCCTTCGTCAACTCCGCTCCGAGCCCGGTCGCGACATCTGGCTCTACGGCGGGGGGCAGCTGTTCTCGCAGCTTCTGCGGTGGGACCTGGTCGACACCGTGGAGCCCGCGCTGATCCCGATTCTGTTGGGGGACGGCGTGCCGTTTCTTCCGTCGCCTACCGAGCGCCGACAGCTCGAACTCGTCCGGCACCGCGCCTATCCTGGCGGCATGGTCCTGCTCGAGTACGAGGTCCGGAGGGAATGAGCGGCCGCGGGCGGGATCGAGCGGCCGCGAGGCGCGAAATCGGCGCCGGCGGCGACGTCAAATTGCCCCACAGGCGCCCCTGAGGCCACCAGGGCGAGTTGACGTCGTGGGGCGACGTCAATCCGACCCCGGGCCGCCGTCGGAGAGGGAGCGGGGCGGGTTGACGTCGTGGGGCGACGTCAAATTGCCCCGCAACTGAAATCGGCGGGTGTGGGGTCGGTTTGACGTCATCGCCAGGCGACCTGGACGGGGGCGATCGATCGACCTCCCTCACCGCGCGCTGCCCGGGTCGTGCGGGGCTTGCGGGTCGCCCCGCTCCGGACTGGCGCCCCCCCCAAAGCCTGCCCCGGCCTGGACCGCTCACCGCGCCAGCGCCGCCGCCCACAAAGCCTGGCCCGGGCCGGACCGCTCACCGTGCCAGCACGGCCGCCCGCTCATACAGCCATCCCGGCATCGCGTACTGCAGGTCCCACTCGATCTGCATGGGCCGCTCCCCCTTCCACGACCGGAGTGTCGCCGGCCCGAGGAACACGAACGGCTCGGCAAGCCCGTTCGGCAGCTTCTGGTGCTGCCGCACGAACAGCAGCACCTGCGACGTGCCTTCGATGTACCGCCTCCCGGTCGGGGTGTCCGCGTGTGCGGTATGCTGCGACTCCCAGTGGAAGATGCGGGGCGAGATGGCGTGGTCGCGGTACATCGTCTTGGGCGAGAAGCCGTGCTCGGTCTTCTGGAGCGTGACGAAGAGCAGGTCGGTGTTTCGCGCGTGGTCGTGGAACACCCCGGCCTGCACGCGGGGGATCTTGCCGCTCCGCGTGATGTCCAGCGCCGCCAGCACTTCCTCGCGCCGGTACCGCCCGTGGATCGCCAGGGGCGCATCGTGTTCGTTCACCCAGGGGTGCTGCACATCGCGGCGCTGATCGTCCAGGTAGTCGATCAGCTCGCCCATCTCGGCCACGAACGGAGCGTCGGCCCGGAGGTCGCGCAGGTCCTGCTCGAGGTCGGCCACCGGTTCGCGGTCGAAGAACGCCGCCCAGAGCATGAGGGCCAGGCGACGTGAGCGGGGACTGTCGGGCATCTTCCCCTCGAGCACCTGTCGGACCGCGTCGAGCCGCTCGTCGTCGGTGACGTGGAGGAGGGCAGCGAGGCGGGCGAAGCGTCGCTGGCGAGTCCTGTCCCAGGCAGGATCGCCGAAGGTGCGGTCCTTCAGCCAGGTGAAGCTCCGCCTCGAGCCGTCGTAGAGCTCGATCGGGTCGATGCCCGTCTGCTCGAGGAACCGGGCGAGGGTCGTGTCCGGCCCGAGCGACCGAAGTTCCTGCGAAAGCCAGCGCACCCCGTCGGTCGTGATGGCTGCGATGTTGTGCAACACCGTCTCGCGCGCGACCCGGTCGAGGCGCATGGCGCAGCCGGGGGGCAGAAACGGAAAGTCCTCTTCGACCTGCTCGCGGATCTGTTTCGCCGTGCCGCCGAGCAGGGCGCGGTAGCGCAGGTCGAAGCGGAAGTTCCGGTGGGCGTTGCCGATGAAGTCCAGCACGGTGAGGCAGGGTTTGCCGTCGTGGAGTCGAAGGCCCCGGCCGAGCTGTTGCAGAAAGACCGTCGCCGACTCGGTGGGTCGCAGAAAGAGCACCGTGTCGACGCTCGGAATGTCGACGCCCTCGTTGAAGAGGTCGACGGTGAACAGCACCTTCAGCCGGCCCTCTTCAAGGGCGCGGATCGCGGCTTCACGCTCCTCGCGCGAGGAATCCCCGGTGACCGACGCGCTCGCGATGCCGGCTGCGGTGAAGCGGTCGGCCATGAAGTGGG
>CAYORZ010000269.1:0-3365 GCA_964406485.1 uncultured Gemmatimonadaceae bacterium
GAACAGCGCGAGACGGTGCTGCGCGCCACCGCGAACTGGTCGACCCGTCTGGGGTCCCACCGCATCGACGTGGGAATCGAAGGCGCCCGCCGAGCGATCGTCTCGCCGGGGAAGCTCGCGGGCGACGAGGCCATCGATCGCCAGCTCGACCTCTTCGTGCAGGACGGATGGGACTTCGGACGGGGCACGGTGAGCGCGGGGGCGCGCCTCACCCGCAACGACCGCTGGGGCTCGACCCTCGCGCCCTCCCTCGGGGTCAGCGCCCTCGTGACCGACGCCGTCCGCCTTCGCGCCTCGGGAGGACGCGGCTTCCGGGCCCCGTCCTTCAAGGAACTGGAGTGGAACTACGCGAATCTGGGGGCCGGGTACGTCCTCGAGGGGTACGCCGACCTCGACCCCGAGCGGTCCTGGAACGCGGGCATCGGGGTGGACCTCGAGCCGGCGAGGGGGGTGGCGATCACCCTCGATGCCTTCGACAACCGGATCGAGGGGCTGATCCACTTCGCCTTCGCCGGCCACACCCCCCGGGGGCTCCTGATCTACTCCCCCCGCAACCTGGAGCGGGCCCGGACCCGGGGGATCGAGGCCGAAGTCTCGCTCCGACGCGACGGGTGGTGGGCCAGCGCCGACTACGCTCTCCTCGATACCGAGGACGAGGGCACCGGGCTCCCTCTCGATCGCCGCGCCCGCCACTCGGGGCGGCTGCGGGGGGGGACGGAGTGGCAGGCGGCGGGGCAGTGGCAGGTCGACGCGGCCCTTCACATCACCGGCGATGCGCCACTCATCGGGAGCGACCTGGAAGGGCGTCCCGCCCGGATCGGAGTGCAGGAGCGACTGACCTCGCTCGACGCCCACATCCGGTGGGAGCCACGCCCCCACGTCGCCCTCACGGTCGGGGCCCGCAACCTCCTCGATGCCCGCCCCGCCGGCTGGCCCGAAGTTCACGGCCGCCGGCTCCGGGTGGGTCTCGAGGTGACCGACCTCTTCTAGGTGAGGTTCTGGTTGGAGACGGGGGTGGCCACCGCTGCCGCTCCTGCCGAGATTCCCGGCCTCGGCCGGCTGGTCGGTACCCCCCTCCCCCGATGCCTCGCAGCACCGCGCCATGAATCTCCACGACGCACTGAAGTCCCGCCGCACCATCCACCACTACCGCCCCGATCCCGTTCCGGAGGGGGTCATCCGCCGGGCGCTGGAAGCGGCCATCCTCGCGCCGAACCACCGCCTCACCCAACCCTGGCGCTTCGTGCTCCTCGGCCGGCAGTCCCGGGAGCCGCTGGCTCGGCGGAGCATCGAACTCCGCAACCCCTCGGCTCCCCCGGCCACCCCGGAGGTCGTCGAGCGGATCCGGTCGAAGATCGTCGGTCCTCCGCACTGTCTCGTGGTCGCCTGCACGCGTACCGATGACGACTTCCAGATGGGCGAAGACCGTCAGGCCGTGGCCTGCGCGATCCAGAACCTCTTCCTGTCTCTCCACGCCGACGGCGTGGGCAGCAAGTGGAGCACCGGCGCGATCACCCGTGACCCGGCCGCATACGCCGCGGCCGGACTCGACCCCGACGAGGTGGTGATCATGGGCTTCATCTGGATCGGCTACGCCGACGTCGTCCCCCCGACCCCCGTCCGCCGTCCGCTCGACGAGGTGTTCAGCGAGCGCGCCTAGCCGGCCCGCCCCACTGCGGTCGGAGCACGCTCCGGCGGGTCCGGGTAACAGGAGGAGCCCCCTTCCCCCTTCCCGAAGGCCTTCGATGCTTCGCGTCACCCCCCTGATCATCGCCGCCCTCCTGGGCACCTCTGCCTCCGCCCCTCCCCCCGACACCCGGCCGGGGGCGGATCCGGTCCTCTCCTGGCTTCCGGAGGAGCCGGTGCAGGGGCAACTGGTGCGCCTGATCGTGACCCCGGCGGCGGGAAGTCCCCTCGTCGGGGTGGAGGGACGGGTGGGGGGTGAGCAGCTCCACTTCGAGCCGACCCCGGCCGGCCCGTGGACGGCGCTGGCACCGGTACCGATCGAGACCGAGGGGGAACTGCCGCTCCGGGTCACGGCCCGAACCCGGACGGGCGACGTGATCCCCCTCACGGCCGCCATGCCGGTGGTGCCGGGCGACTACCGCCACGAGGAATTGCAGGTGGCCCCGCGGCTGGGAGCTCCCCTGAACGCGGCCGACCAGGCACGTCTGGAGCGGGATCAGGCGAAGGCAGCCGACGTGGCCCGGCAGGCGCACGCCACCCCCCGCCTCTGGACCGGTGAGCGGGTGGCACCCCGCGACTCCCGGGTGACGAGCGGCTTCGGCAATGGTCGCGTCTTCAACGGTCAGATCTCGAGCCGGCACATGGGCCTCGACCTGGCCGGCGCGCCGGGTGACGTCGTGGTGGCCCCCACCCGGGGCGTCGTGGCGCTCGTCGACTCCTTTCTCCTGGCGGGCAACATCGTCTATCTCAACCACGGAGGGGGACTCCTGAGCGGCTACTTCCACCTGAACGAGGCCCTGGTCGCCGAGGGCGACACCGTGACCGCCGGCACGCCCATCGGACGGGTCGGGGCGACCGGGAGGGTGACCGGGCCGCACCTGCACTGGGTCGTCCGCATCGGCGCCACCAGCGTCGACCCCCGCAGCACCGATCTTGGTTGTACTGTCTGCTCACAGGCGAGGCGTTCCAGGCCAGGTTCCGAACCCTGGTAACGGGCACGTCCGGAAGCCACCAGCGGGTCCGGCCTCAGGCGTACATGGCTTTGCTCATTGCCGCGCCTCCGAAGGAACTGCGATCTCGGTTCGCCGAGACCGGCGATGCACTCCTTTCGCGATCCCAGGCCGGGCGTGATGAATCGGAAAGCATCGGAGCTCTGCTGAGTACCCTCTTGCCCAAACTGATCTCGGGCGACCTCAGGATCCGTGATACCGGCAGACTTGCGACAGCCCGCGTCAAGACAGAGTGTTTGATTTGATGTGCCATGAATAGCGACGATCCCACCCTGCGCCATTTCTACGTTGGTGGCGAGAATCTGCTCGCCGTCGAGGCCGCTGAGGCGGACGACGAGGTGAAGGCAGAAGCCCGGCAAGAAACGCGACTCTCGGACATTCGCATCCGGATTGGTACGCTCCTCAAGGCCGAGACAGTCTCGTTTCTCCTTGGCGCGGGCGCGTCGGTGGACTGCGGGGGGCAACTGATCGGTTCGATCCCGATTCCGGTCGAACGTCATCTGCACGAGGAGGGGATCTCCGGGGGAGCTTCCCGGCGGGTCCGGCGCTGGCTGCAGGTGTTCTATCTTGCCGTTCGGAGGTGTGGCGGCGAAGGAGCGCCCGACAGCAGCGCGGCGATTCTGGAACGCCACGAAGCTCTGGCGGAAGTTAATCCGGAAGCCCTCAAGG
>CAYORZ010000270.1:0-3359 GCA_964406485.1 uncultured Gemmatimonadaceae bacterium
GCCGACCCCGGCCCCGACGACCGGGTGGTCGATCTCGGATGTGGCTGGGGAACCTTCGAGTGGGTCCTGGGCCCCCGGGTACGCGAGATCGTCGGCGTCGACTTCTCGGCGCGCAGCATCGCGCTCTGCAACGAGAGGCTCGCGCGCAATCCCCACCCCTCCATCCGCTTCCTCCAGGCCGACGCAGGCGACACCGGGCTCGGGGGGGGCCGCTACGACCTGGTGATCTGCGCCGACCTGCTCGAGCACCTCTACCCGGTCGATTCCGCGCGGGTCGTCGCCGAGGCGTACCGGCTGCTCCGGCCCGGAGGCCGCTTCAGCGTCTGGACGCCGCACCGCGGCCACATCCTCGAGATTCTCAAGAACCGTTCGATCCTCCTGAAGCCCGACCCCAGTCACGTCGACTACAAGTCGATGCGGACGGTGCAGGAACTGCTGCGCGGGGCGGGTTTCCACATCGAGAAGGCGGGCTACGCCCCGTCGCACCTTCCCGGTCTCCGCCCGCTGGAGCGTCTCTTCCAGTCGGCGGTCCCCCTCCTTCGACGTCGCATCGCGGTCCTGGGGCGAAAGCCTGCAGGGCCCGGGAGTTGAGTCCCCGCATGGACCCCATCTCACGCAAGTTCCAGAAGCTCGGCATCGCCCACGCCCCCGGTCAGGAGGGGCGACGGGAACGCGCCGCCCCCCTCACGCTCCTCGGCGAGCCCCTCGGCGGCACGCCGGTGGACTTCTCGCACGGCGACGTCGACGACGACGCCTTCGCCCCCACCCCCGGCGCCCTCGAGCGCTTCGTCGCCGGGGTAGGGGAGGGGGGGAGCCAGGCGTACACGGAGTACCGCGGCGCCGCCCCCCTCCGCAGGGTGGTGGCCAGCAGACTCGGGGACTTCACCGGCCGCCCGATCGACCCCGAGCAGGAGGTGATCCTCACCCCCGGCACACAGGGCGCGCTCTTCCTCGCCCTCGGCGCCACCGTCGCTCCGGGGGACCGGGTGGCGATCGTGCGTCCCGACTACTTCGCGAACCGGAAGATCGTCGAGTTCCTCGGGGGCGAGGTGGTCCCGGTCGAGATGGACTACCTCGCGCACATCGACCGCACCGGTCTCGACCTCGGGCAACTCGAAGAGGCGTTCCGCTCCGGGGTCCGCACCTTCCTCTTCTCCAACCCCAACAATCCGACCGGGGTCGTCCACACCCCCGACGAGATCGAGGCGATCGCCCGCCTGGCCACGGATCACGGCGTCACCGTGATCATCGACGAGCTCTACGCCCGCCTCGTCTACGAGGGGGTCCGCTACACCCACCTCCGTGCGCAAGATGTCGATCCCGACCGGATCGTGACGATCCTCGGACCCTCGAAGACCGAGTCGCTCAGCGGCTACCGGCTCGGCGTCGCCTTCGGGGCGCCCCACCTGATCGAGCGCATGGAAAAGCTGCAGGCGATCGTCTCGCTGCGCGCGGCGGGCTACGCGCAGGCGGTGCTCGACGTCTGGTTTGCCGAGCCGGAGGGGTGGATGGACGACCGGATCCGGAAGCATCAGGCGATCCGCGACGACCTTCTGGGCATCTTCGGCGAGTGTGAGGGACTGCGGGTTCGCACCCCGGAGGCGGGCAGCTACCTCTTTCCGCGACTCCCCGAACTCCGCATGCCCCTCCACGACTTCGTCGACGCCCTCCGTCTGCAGGCGCAGGTGATCGTGACCCCGGGGACGGAATTCAGCCCCGACGCCACGTCGAGCATCCGCCTCAACTTCTCCCAGAACCGCGCCGCGGCCGCCGACGCCGCCCGGCGCATCGTCACCCTCATCGAGAGGTACCGCGCATGACCCGCACCGCCTTCACGAGCGAGCACACCCCTCCGCCGGCGGGCAGCTACAGCGTCGCGATCGAGGCAGGAGGCTTCGTCTTCCTGGCGGGACAGACACCCCGCGACCGCCACAACGTCCGTCACGGCGACAAGCCCTTCGCGGTCCAGGCCCGCATGGCGCTCGACAACCTCGAGGCGGCGGCCAACGCCGCGGGCCTCTCGCTCCGCGACGCCGTCCGGGTCGGAGTCTTCCTCAGCGACCCGACCCGAGCCGCCGAGTTCGACGCGATCTACCGGGAGTATGTCGAGGAGCCGTTCCCGGTTCGCGCGCTCGTCCAGTCCTCGCTCGTCGGCTTCGATGTCGAGGTCGACGCGATCCTCTACAGGGGGTAGGACTCCGGACCCGCGGGGAGCCGGCGTCGCGGGGGGGGCGCCGGCGTCGCTCGGGACTGGCGGGGGAGGGTTGGCGGCACAGGTCTCACCTGTGGCTGCTTCTTCCCAATTTTACATAATATATATTATACGACGGTGTGAGGAGTGTGGAAAACCCGGGGATTCCCCGGGAGCCACCCGGCCGGCGTCATGGCTCGCCGGTACCCTGTTCGTAGTCCGGATGGGGGCCCTCGATCAGACGGGTGCAGACCTCGGTCGAGCCGGAGCGGAAGCCGGGTGGTTCTTCCGGGCCGTATCGCCGGGGCGTCCCGGGTCCGGACAAGGCTCCGGAAGGCCCCGGAAGAACGTTGCTGGGGCGCCCGGCGACGAAAAAAAAGGCATCAGCGAGCCCCGGAGCCCGCTGATGCCCTTGTGTTTTCGAGGGGCCGGCGCCGCAGTGCGGCCCCTGCCCGACGAACTATCGGGAGAGGTGCGCCCGCGCCTCACCCAGCCTCAGCTGGAGGATCCCCTCGTCTTCGAGGGAGTGCTCTTCCTCGGCCAGGAGGCGCTCGTAGAGCTCGACCGCCCCGGCGTAATTCTCCTGCTCCATCCGCAGCCGGGCCGCATCCTCGAGGGCACCGATCCGCTGGAAGCCGAGTTCGGCCTGGTCCGCGATCCGCAGGTAGAGCGCTTCGGCGTCGGCGAATCGCGACTGTGCCTCCATCGCCCGCGCCCGCAGGGTGGCGATCTGGACGCCCAGGGGGTCACGGAGCGACGCCGACGACTCCTGCAGCGTTTCGAGCGCCTGCCCCGGCTGCCCCCCGTCGAGGTAGAGCTGGCCGAGGAGCAGCCGTGCTTCGCCCTCGTTGCGGGTGCCGCCGAAGCGCTCGATGTACTGCTCGAGCGAGATTCGCGACGCCTCCGGGTCGGTCTGGCCGATGGACTGTGCGATCCGCTCCAGCTCGGCGACGGCCATCTCGGACTGGCCCTGACGCCAGTTCATGTAGTAGACGCCCGCGAAGATCGTCACCACGAGGGCGACTCCGATGAGGATCAGGAGCTGACTGTTCTTCCGGGCCCACCCGCTGAATTCGAGAACGTTGGCGACAAAGACGTCGTCGGCCTCGGCGGAGTGCTTGCTGCCCCGACCGTGCCGTCGGGAGGATCCGGGGTGCCGCTTCGCCAT
>CAYORZ010000271.1:0-3315 GCA_964406485.1 uncultured Gemmatimonadaceae bacterium
AGAGGGGCGTTGATCTGGTGCGCCCGGAAGAAGGGCGACATCTCGATGTAGGTGTGCGGCGCCTCCCAGATCGAGCGACGCTCGGCCTGGAAGCCGTCCGGGGTGAGGGAGCGGTTGTAGGCCCCGTCGCCCGCGATTCCCGCCTTGAAGAAGGGGGCGTTGGCCAGGATGTTGGCGGTCGCGAAGGCGCCGTAGCTGTGGCCGCCGTGGCCGATGCGGTCGATGTCGATCACCCCGAGGCCGTCCACCGCCCGGATCGCACCATGCATCGCGTCGATCAGGCTGGCGATGTAGGTGTCGTTGTAGTTCTCCCCGACGATGGGGATGTCGGGATAGACCAGCGCATACCCGGCGGCCAGCCAGATGTCGGACCAGCGCAGCCAGCTCATGTGGGTGAAGGCGTTGTGGTTGCGGGCCCCGATCGTGGCGCGGGTGTACTGCTCGGGCCGCTCGTACTCGCGGGGGTAGGTCCAGAAGATCGCGGGCACCCGCTCGCCGTCGCGGTATCCGACCGGGAGCGAGACGCGACCCTGCACCTCGAGCCCGTCGCTGCGGGTGAACGAGAAATCCATCCGGCGGGCGGCGGTGATCTCCGGGAAGGGGTCGACGTTGCGGGTGAGGTTGTCGCCCCACCCCTCCGACGAAGTCCAGAGGAAGCTGTTCGGGTACTCCGTCTTCGATTCCCGCGTCACGATCATCCGGTCGAGGTCGTCGTCGAGCGGCACGAGCGGCCGCTCCCACCGGTCGCGCGATCCCTCGAACACCCGCGTGAGGGTTCCGTCGAAGCTCACCCGGTCGACGAACGGCTGCGGGCGGAAGTCCGCCTTGAGCCCCGCACCCTCCAGCCAGGTGGCGTCGCCACTCGACGTCACCATCGCGTAGGGGATCCCGTTGCCGGTCACCCGGGTCCAGAGGCTGCCGGGGCGCTCCGTCGGGTCTTCGGCGTCGATGGAGGGAAGAAGGACGTCGGGGGTGTTCGAGCCGCCCACGGTCCAGTGCACGAGTGCGGTCCCCTCGTCGCCGCGTACGTTGGCGAAGGCGTGGGCCCCGTCGAGGGTGAAGGTGACCGATCCGGCGATGGGGTCGGTGCTCTCGATCACGACCGTGGCGTTGTCGAGGTCGAAGGCGGGCGGGGTGGCGAGCATGACTCGATCCGGACGCGGTGCGTCGGCCGGGGCGCCCTCGGCCCGCGGAGCACGCTGGAGGAAGGTGAGACCGGCGCCGTCGGGCCGCCAGGCGAAGCCGCGCGGTGCGTTGGCCCCGCCTCCTCCGCCCCCGCCGAAGCCGCCCCCACGCCCTTCGCGCAGCGGCTGCTCGCTCAGGGTGAGCACGCTCGAGCCATCGGCGACGGAGCGAAGCGTCGTCGAGCTCGGGAAGCTCCGGTAGCTGGTGATGTACGAAAAGGGGCGGTGCATCTCGCTGACGATCATCCAGTCGCCGTCCGGGCTCACCTCGATCGAGGTGTACATTCCCGGCTCACCGATCGCCCGGGGCGCGCGCCCCTCGGCGAGCTCCGTGATCTGCGACGTGGTGTAATGCTCGAAGAGCCGGGCATCATGCTCGTCTTCGAGCAGGTAGGGGTAGGTGGGACTCCGGGTCGGCTGATCCCGCGTGTGGCGTGTGATCGGACCGTCGGGAATCCGGTTTCGCACCGGCTCGGGACCGCGGTTCTCGGGCACGAGGAGAGTGATCACCGTCCCTGCCGGGGTCCACTGCACCATCCGCGACGGACGGCTCGCCTGGACCCCCGAGCTGCCGACGGTGGCCAGCACACGGCGGTCGCTCAGCGAGGTGGTCCGGCCGGTGGCGGGGTCGGCGACCCAGACCTCGGTGTGGGTGGGGAGGTGCGCGAGGAAGGCGATCCTGGACCCGTCGGGCGACCAGGTGAAGTCGCTCAGGAAGGTCCCCTCGGGAATGTCTACCTCCACGAACCGCCGCTCGGGGAGCGAATAGAAGCGGATGTCGTGGATCCCGTAGGTGTCGAGGTGCCAGAGGCGGTCCGTCTGCGGCCTCAATTCGAGTTCTCCGAGCCGGTACGTCTCCTTCGACATCAGCTCGAGGGTGGAGAGCTCGTTTTCCAGGGGAACGAGAAAGTGGTTGCCGTCCGGGCTCACGTAGCCGAGCTCGGCGTAGTTCTTGTCGGTCTCGAGGATCCGGGCGATCTCGGGCGGCGGAGTGGCGTAGCGCGCGAGGTCGGGGTTTTCCGTCGGCGCGCCCGGCTGGGCGCTCAACGGCGCGCCCAGCGCAAGCAGGGCGAAGCCGGTCAGGCAGGATAGGCGGCGAAGAAACACGCAGCGACTCCGGTAGGGTGGCAAGACGAAGGGGCGCCCGGGGGCGCGAACGACCATGATGTGGGGAAGTCCCAGGCGTACACGATGTCCAACGCGTCGCCGATCCGCCAGTGCACACCGCGCCTGGCCGTTCGGTCG
The DNA here is from genome assembly GCA_964406485.1 of uncultured Gemmatimonadaceae bacterium. Lineage (GTDB taxonomy): Bacteria > Gemmatimonadota > Gemmatimonadetes > Longimicrobiales > Gaopeijiaceae > Gaopeijia. The sequence goes on from CAYORZ010000271.1 coordinate 2,430, forward strand.
CTCCGGCCCTACGCCCCGCCGTCGCGCGGCAGGGCCCGCAGGGGCATCGCCCCTACCGGACGTCGTCGACCGCCGGGTAGACGGGTTCGCAGGGATTGCGCTCCCGGCGGGGGCTTTCCAGCCCCACCCACACCAGAAGCGTCGTGTCGCGGCGCTCGCTCCACTCCACCTCGACGTCGAGCTGGGCCATCATGGCGGTGGAGTAGACGAACGGCATGTCGTCGGCGGGGCGCGCGCGGGCCGCGAGGCGTCCGTTTCCGTGGGTGGCGGACACCCGGAGGTCCCACTCCCCCGTATGCCCGGGCCAGATTTCCAGGCAGCCGCGGATCGTCTGCCCCCCCGAGGGGAGGACGGCGGTCGTGAGGCGGGCCCGCCCGCCCTCCACGGGGAGGCTGATCCAGCTCCCGCCGACGCGGATGGCCTCGAGAATCCGGGCGACGCCCTGGGCCGACGCTGCCGAAGGAATCAGCAGGAGGGCCACCGTCGCCAACGCAAGGAGTGTACGCATGGTCCTCTCTACCATCGGAGGGGGTGGAGGGATCCCCGGGCGAAATCGCGCGCCGTGCGCTACTGTGGAAGGGAGCCGACCCTTCCCGTTGCACTCTCGCCACCCGGAGCCCGCTCGATGACTCCCCTGCAGCCCTCCTCCGCCGCCCCCGCGCGGTCCCCTTCCGGCACCGCGCCGCGGGCGGCGCTCCCCGCCGGCGCGTTCCTGCCCGGGGCTCGCCGGGTGGTCGGCGCGCTGGTCGCCCTCACGGTGTGTCTCGTGGCTGGAGCGGCCCCGGCCGCGGCCCAGTCGGGGGCGTTCACCCGCGCCGATACCCTCCGCGGGAGCCCCGGGCCGGAGCGAAGCTGGTGGGACGTCACCTTCTACGACCTCGAGGTC
>CAYORZ010000272.1:0-3315 GCA_964406485.1 uncultured Gemmatimonadaceae bacterium
CACGGGGACTCCAGCCGCATCGGAGTCCCCGGGCCCCCTGTGGTCGTCCTGGCATCCCCACTTCGGCCCTTCCGGCGTCCGAACCGCGATCCACCTCGGGAAGGCCGGGGCCCCGCGACGTGAGATTGACCCCACAGGCACCCTGCGGGCCAGTGGGGCGGGTTTACCCCCCGCAGGCGACGTCAAACGTCCCCTGTGCCGGGCGGGCGCGCCACTGGGGTCACTTTGACCCCTCCATACGACGTCAAACGTCCCCGCACCCGAAAAAGCGGCGTGTGGGGACGTTTGACGACGTCGCCGGCGGGCGCCCCCGACGTTGAACTCCACAGGCCAGCGCCCGCGACGTTGAACTCCGCAGGCCAGCGCCCACGACGTCGAACGTCACAGGCCGGCGCTCGGCACGTCGCACGTCCCCGATGCCCGGGCCTTCGCGCCCTTCATTCGGCGGCGTCGGAGTCCTCGAAACGCCAGGTCACCCGGAAGAACAGCCCCGGCTCGGCAAAGCCTCCCTGTGCCCGAGCCGGCCGAACCGGCGGCACGAGGTGGCTGATCCGGGCAACCCGTGCGCCCACCCGAACCTCGTCGCCAACCTCCAGAGTGGCCGCGGCCCGCCCCAGCTCGACCAGATCGGCGGTGTGCAGCACACACGGGGTGTGCACCCCGGAGGGGAGCTCGGCGAGCTGGATCCGCTGGGGTGGGGCGGGTGGGGACTCCGGAGCGGCCCGCGTGCGGGCCCGGTGGGCCAGGCGCGCGATCAGGCGGACGTAGGCGTACTCGTCGATCAGATTCGCGATCGACCCCTCGTCGTCGCGCGACAGCTCCCGCGACAGGTCGCGCAGCGCCCGCGCCAGATAGGCAGGCGGCACCTGGTCCCCCGATTCCCAACGCTGGAGGGTGCGCAGCCCCACCCCCAGCATCTCGCTCACCTGGCGCTGCGACAATCCATGGCGCTGGCGGAGCCGTCGAATGACGTCGGCCGCCGCGTCATCGGGGCCTGGGCTCCGTCCCTGATTCGGTGTCATCGCTCGTCCGTCGGTTGCGTCGCCGGCGCTCTCGAGACCCAGGAGTTCGGCGGCAGGAACGGGGGGGATACGAGCAATAGATGGCGGATGAGCTGCGAACGCAACTCGCGCCTTCTGCGCGTGGCTCCGACCGGGAGCACACCAATGAGCCGGCTGGGGATCGAACCCAGGACCTACGGATTAAAAGTCCGTTGCTCTGCCAGCTGAGCTACCGGCTCGTGCACCTAAACTAGACCGCCCCCGACGGAGCGTGAAGGTCCGAATCGGCTTGCGTCGGGCGGCCCTTCGTGGTGAGCTTCCCTCGTCCCTTCGATCCGCCCCCTTCAGGATGAGTCCAGGACGTGAAGCGCAGCCTTTCCGGCATCAAGTCCACCGGCATTCCGCACCTCGGCAACTACCTCGGCATGATCCGCCCCGCGATCGACCTGCAGGACGGGCATGAGGCCTTCTACTTCGTGGCCGAGTACCACGCGCTGACGACCGAGCGTGACCCGGCCGCGATGCGCGCCTCGACGCGGATGATCACGGCGGCCTTTCTCGCCTTCGGCCTCGACCCGGAGCGGGCGGCCTTCTTCCGCCAATCCGCGGTCCCCGAAGTGACCGAGCTCGCCTGGCTCCTCTCGTGTGTGACCCACATGGGGGTGTTGGAGCGGGCCCACGCCTACAAGGCCGCCAAGGACGCCGGCACGGCCAACCTGCTCAACCACGGGGTCTTTGCCTATCCGGTGCTCATGGCCGCCGACATCCTGATCTACGACTCCGATGTGGTGCCGGTGGGAAAGGACCAGGTGCAACACCTCGAGATGACCCGCCTCATGGCCCGCCACTTCAACACGGCCTTTGGCGGCGACCATCTCACGATCCCCGAGCCGCTGGTGCGCGACGAGGTGGCAACCGTGCCCGGACTCGACGGGCGCAAGATGTCGAAATCGTATGGCAACATCATCGAGCCGCTGGCGCCGCCGAAGGCGCTGCGCAAGCAGGTGATGAAGATCGTGACGGCGCCGACCCCGATCGAGGAGCCGCTCGACGCGGATACCTGCAATGTCTTCGCGCTCTACACGCTCTTTGCCACCCCGGATGAGCAGGCCGAGATGCGCGAGAACTACACGCGCCCCGACTATGGGTTCGGCCACGCGAAGCAGGCCCTCTTCGAAAAGATGACCGCCCACTTCGAACCGTTCCGCGCCCAATATGAGACCTACCTGAACGACCCCGACCTGCTCGAAGACATCCTGGCCCAGGGCGCCCGGCGGGTGCGACCGGTGGTCGACGAGGTGATGGAGCGGGTGCGTTCGGCCACCGGGCTGGGGCCGGTCCGCTGAGCCGCGCGCCGGCCCTGCGAGCGAGTGCCCTGGCGGGGGTGGGCGTCGCCTTGCTGCTGGCCGGTTGCCAGCGTGACACGCCGGGCGAGGCCGAGCTCGGACCGCCCCGCGCCGTGATCCACCGCGATGCCTGGGGCGTGCCCCACGTCTTCGCCGACACCGACGCCGACGTGGTCTTCGGCATGGCGTGGGCGCTGGCCGACGACGACTGGCCGCTGATCGAGGCCAACTATCTGGCCGCCCTGGGGCGTGCGGCCGAGGTGCAAGGCCCCGAGGCGCTTCCTCGCGACTGGATGGCCCGCGCCCTCGACATCACGCGCCTGTCGCGCGAGGAGTATGCGGCCGCCCCGGATCGCATGCGCGGCCTGCTCGACGCGTTCGCGGAGGGCCTCAACGGCTGGCTGGCCACGCGCCCCGATTCGGCCTCGACGCTCCTGACGCGGGTCGAGCCCTGGTACCCGCTGGCCCTGATCCGCTACAAGTACCATCAGAGCGAGTTCCTGGGATATGCGGGACTCCGGGGCGACGACACCGACCGTCTGCTGGCCCAGGGGCTGGGCGGAGAGGCGGCCGTGCTCGCACCGGACGGCGGCGCCCGCCTTTCGCTCGCCCCTTCCCCGCGTCATCTCGAGGACCCCTTCGGTCCGCTCGGTGCGCGCCATCAGGGCTCCAACCAGTGGGCGGTGGCACCTTCGCGCACCGCCGAAGGGCACGCCCTGCTCCTGATCAATCCGCACCAGCGCTTTCTCGGTACGCAGCGCTACGCCGAGGTCCACCTCGACAGCCGCGAGGGACTCCGCTTCAGCGGGGTCACCGTCTTCGGCTTTCTCCTCCCCTACATGGGGCACAATGAGCGACTGGGGTGGGCCTATACCGACAACTACGCCGATCATAGTGACCTCGGGGGCCTGGTACTGGAGGACTCCGGCGACGCCCCGCTTGCCTACCGGTGGGACGACACCGTCCGC
>CAYORZ010000273.1:0-3280 GCA_964406485.1 uncultured Gemmatimonadaceae bacterium
CAGATCACCGAGGTCGGGGGCGTCGCCCCGCGCGTGATTCCCCGTCTGCCGCGTCGCACCCGCCTCTCCGGGCTGGAGCCCGCCACGATCGGCCCGGAGTCGCTGCTCGTCAATGTGGGGGAGCGCACGAACATCACCGGCTCGCGCCGCTTCCGCCGCCTCATCGTCGACGGCGATTACGCGACCGCCCTGGAGGTCGCGCGCCAGCAGGTGGAGGGCGGGGCGCAGATGATCGACGTGAACATGGACGAGGGACTCCTCGATTCGGTGGCGGCGATGCGACGCTTCCTCGATCTGGTGGCGTCGGAACCCGACATCTCTCGTGTGCCCGTCATGCTCGACTCCAGCCGGTGGGAGGTGCTCGACGAGGGACTCCGGCACGTGCAAGGCCGCGGCATCGTCAATTCGATCTCCCTCAAGGACGGGGAAGACGAGTTCCGCAGGCAGGCGCGCGAGGTGAAGCGGCTGGGCGCTGCGGTCGTCGTGATGGCCTTCGACGAGCAGGGCCAGGCCGACACCGTCGAGCGGCGGGTGGCGGTGCTCGAACGCGCCTGCGGGATCCTGACCCGGGAGCTCGGCTTCGCCCCTGAAGACATCGTGGTCGACCCCAACATCTTCGCGATCGCGACCGGTCTCCCCGAGCACGATCGCTACGCCATCGACTTCATCGAGGCGACGCGCCGCATCAAGGAGCGGCTGCCCGGAGTCCTCGTGAGCGGAGGCATCAGCAACCTCTCCTTCTCCTTCCGCGGCAGTCCGGAGGTGCGCGAGGCGATGCACGCCGCCTTCCTGCGGCACGCGGTCGCGGCGGGACTCGACATGGCGATCATCAACGCCGGTGCGCTACCGATCTACGCCGAGATCGAGCCGGAACTCCTGGAGGCAGTGGAGGACGTGATCTTCGCCCGGCGCGCCGATGCGACCGAGCGACTCACCGCGCTCGCAGAGGCCCGGCAGGGGAAGGAGCAGGGGCGCGCAGAGGATCTGGGCTGGCGCGAGGCGCCGGTCGAGGAGCGGCTGCGGCACGCCCTCGTGCAGGGGATCGACGACTGGATCGAGACCGACGTCGACGAGGCGCGGCTCGCCGTGGGCCGGGCTCTCTCGGTGATCGAGGGACCGCTGATGGATGGCATGAACCGGGTGGGTGAGCTCTTCGGCGCGGGCAAGATGTTCCTGCCGCAGGTGGTCAAGAGCGCGCGCGTGATGAAGAAGGGGGTGGCCCGGCTGCTCCCCTGGATCGAGTCCGATGATCTCGACGCCCGCATCTCGGCAGGCCGCATCCTGCTCGCCACGGTGAAGGGCGACGTGCACGACATCGGCAAGAACATCGTGGGGGTGGTGTTGCAGTGTAACGGGTTCGAGGTGATCGATCTGGGCGTCATGGTCCCGGCCGACACGATTCTCGAGCGCGCGCGCGAGGCGGAGGTCGACGCCATCGGGCTCTCGGGGCTCATCACCCCCTCGCTCGACCAGATGGTGCACGTGGCACGCGAAATGGAGCGCACCGGGGTCCGTCTGCCACTCCTCATCGGGGGCGCGACCACGTCGCGCACGCACACCGCCGTCAAGATCGAACCCGAGTATCGGGGGGCGCCCACCGCGCACGTCAACGACGCCTCGCGCGCCGTGGGCGTGCTGCGGCGACTGCTCGACCCCGCTACGCGCGCAGAGTACGCCACCGAACTGCAACAGGAGTACGAGGGGTTGCGGGTGCGCCAGGGCCAGCGCCGTGACCGATCTCCCCTCGTGCCCATCGCGCTGGCTCGCGAGAGGGGGCTCCGGATCGACCCGACGCTCGCCCCCCGCGCACCGCGACGCCCGGGCCGCCACCTCTTCGATTCGGTACCGATCGACGAATTGCGGCACTTCATCGACTGGACCCCCTTCCTGCGCAGTTGGGAGTTGAAGGGGGCCTGGCCCGACATCGTCGACGACCCCGCCGAGGGTCCGCACGCCCGTTCGCTGGTGGACGACGCCCATGCCCTGCTCGACCGCTTCGCGCGCGAGGGCTCGCTCACGGTGCGGGCAGTGGCGCTCCTCGCGCCCGCCGACCGGACGGGCCCCGACGAGGTGACGATCTGGGCCGACGATCGGCGCCACACGCCGCTGCGGGTCGTGCCCTTCCTGCGGCAGCAGTTCGACCGGCCCGCCGGGCGGCCGCACCGCTGCCTGGCCGACTACATCGCGCCGCGAGGCGAGGGAAGGGGCACGAGCGACGAGGTGAGCGGCGACTGGATCGGCGCCTTTGCGGTGTGCGCGGGAATCGGGCTCGACGGGGTGGTCGCCGCCTTCCAGGCCGACCTCGACGACTACCAGTCGATCCTCGCCCGCGCCGTGGCCGACCGCCTCGCCGAGGCCAGCGCCGAATGGCTGCACTACCGGGTGCGCACCGACTTGTGGGGCTACGCCCCCGATGAGCCGCTCGACAACGAGGCGCTCATCCGGGAGGAGTACCAGGGGATCCGCCCCGCGCCCGGCTATCCGGCATGTCCGGCCCACCCGGACAAGCGCATCGTCTTCGATCTGCTGGGCGCCGAGGAGATCGGTCTCACCCTCACCGAAACGTACGCGATGGTGCCCACGGCGGCGGTCGCCGGGTGGTATTTCGGCCACCCCGAGGCGGCCTACTTCGGAGTGGGGCGCATCGACCGTGATCAGGTCGAGGCCTGGGCGAGCGGCGCCGCGATGGCGGTGGCCGAGGCCGAACGCTGGCTGAGCCCGAATCTCGGGTACGATCCGGAGCGACGATGAGCGCTGCGCCCCCGACCCTGCGCGAACTGCTCGACGACGGTGAGGTGCACCTCTTCGACGGGGCGATCGGCACCGTGCTCTACGAGCGCGGTGTCTTTCTCAACGTGAGCTACGACCTGCTCGCGGTAGACGAGCCCGAGCGGGTCGCCACCGTCCACCGGGAGTACATCGACGCCGGCTCGGAGGTGATTGAAACGAACACCTTCGGCGCCAATCCGGTCCGGCTCTCGGCCTTCGGGCTCGACCACCGCACGGAAGAGATCAACCGGGCCGCCGCCCGCCTGGCGGTCGCGGCCGCCGCCGGGCAGGCGCAGGTGGTGGGGGCAGTGGGCCCGCTCGGCATCCGGATCGAGCCGTGGGGACCGACGTCGGCAGCGGAGGCCCGCGCCCACTTTCGGCGCCAGATGGACGCGCTGGTGGAGGGCGGCGTCGACGGGATCCTGCTCGAGACCTTCGCCGACCCGCACGAGGCGCTGATCGCCCTGGAGGCAGCGGGCGAGGCGGCGGGCGGGCGCCCGGTGCTGGCGCA
>CAYORZ010000274.1:0-3257 GCA_964406485.1 uncultured Gemmatimonadaceae bacterium
ATGATGTCGGTCGACGTTGAGGTGGACGGGCGGAGTGGGGAGGAGCTCGATGCGGCTGTGCGGCAGATCGTGCGTGGGGCGCAGGCGGATGCGGTGAGGTGACCCCCATCTTTGGTCCAGTTATTTCGTGACACGTCTCGCCGTGTGGATGGGGGAGGTCGTCGCCTCCCGATGCACTCCCTCGGCGAATTCCGAGGGGGTGAGGTGGCCCAACGAACTGTGGGGCCGAACGCCGTTGTAGTCCTTCCGCCATGCTTCGATGGTGTGGGAGGCGTCGCGGAGCGACGTGAACCAATTCTGGTTCAGGCACTCCTCGCGAAAGCTTCCGTTCAGGCTCTCGATGAAGGCGTTCTGCACCGGCTTGCCGGGCTGGATGTACTCGAGCTTCACGCCTCGTGCATACGCCCACGCATCGAAGGCCCGGCTTCGGAATTCCGGGCCGTTGTCCGTCCTGATCACCTCCGGCAGACCGCGGGTTTCCCGGAGTCGCTCCAGCACCCGGATGACCCGCTCCGCCGGAATCGAGTGCGCGACCTTCCATCGCCGGGCACTCCCGGGTGTGTTCGTCGATCAGCGTCAGGACCCGGAAGCACCGACCGCTGCTCAGGGTGTCCGAGACGAAGTCCAGACTCCACCGCTCGTTCGCTCGCCCCGGTTCCGTCCGAATCACGCGCGGAGACGCGCTCCGTCGCCTTCCCCCCTTCCTTCGCACCGCGAGATTCTCCTCCCGGTAGATCCGCTGAACCCGCTTCCGATTCACCACCCACCCCTCCCTCCTGAGCAGGACGTGGATGCGTCGGTAGCCCCACCGAACGCGCGCGACCGCCATCGCCCTGATCCGGTCCCTGAGCTCGGCCTCGCCCCCGCGCACGCTGCGGTACCGCACCGAGGACCGGCAGAGCTCGCGCATGTGGTGGATGTGGAGCGGGTATTCTGCCACCGCGTCCTGTGGATCGCGCGGGGCGCCCGGGTCGCCCTTCCCTCGATGGAGCACGACGTGTGGGCCGAGCGGGCGAATGCCGCGGCCCGCCCGCTCCCCCGGCACCTGGCCGAGTGGGCCGCGGTGCGCGAGGGGACCGTGGCGCTGCTCGACGGACTCGCCCCCGACGCGTGGAATCGCGCCGGCGAGGCCGCGGGATCGCGGGTGACGGTGCGCGCCCGGGCCTGTAGTATCGCGGGCCACGATTTCCACCACGGCGGCCTCTGGATCGCGCGCTAGGGGGTGGGGGGGGAGTAGCCGTCTCCCGCCCCACCCCGTCGGTCCACCCCCCCGGGGGCTGCGGCTACCGCCCGCCGCTGCCCGCCGTCACCAGTCGCAGAACCGGCGTCACGATCACGCGCGCGTCGCCGCCCGTCTGTGTCGGGGCACTCTCGAGCTCGAGCTCGAGCGGGGGCGGCGGGGGCCTCAGGAGCGGGGCTCCGCTGGGGGCGTCGCGATCGGCGCTGGGCGTCGGCGCCCCCGGGGCGGGGCGCCCCTTCGTGACGATCTCGATCGCGCCGTTCGCGCGGGCGTCCGGTCCGAACCGCTCGGCGGCCGCCTCTCCCTTCAGCACCGTTACGGACTGGATCGTTTCGGGGGCGATCCCGTCGATGCCGGAGCCGTCGACGAGCTGCCCATCGACGTAGATCACGGGCCCCGTGCCGCGCGGCTCCACCGAGCGCTCGAGCACGAGCGCCTCCCCGTGGGCCACGTCGGTCGCCGGCTCCACCTCCACGGGCGAGGGCGCGGGCGTCTCGCAGGCCAGCGCGATCAGCGCGCCCGCGGCCACCAGACTACCCACCGTCCGTCGTCCATTCCAGGGGATTCCTCGCATCGTCCTCAACCTCCTTTCCAGTGTGGAACTCGACTCCACGAGAGCCGCGGTCGCGACCCCCGGCGGTACCGCCCGCAGGCGGACCATGATGAGCACCCGCGCGTAGGCAGGGGCGGGCACCCCGGCGGCCAGCACGCGCCGGTCGCAGTCCATCTCCACCGCGTCGCGCAGCCTGCGCAGCTGCTGCCATACCAGCGGATTCCAGGGCGACGCCGCAGCGACGAGGAGGGCGGCCGCAAGTGCGACGCCGTCCCCCGCGCGCCGATGGGCGTCTTCGTGCGCCACGATCACCGCGATCTCGCGCTCCGTGAGCCCCAGCGCCCAGCGCGGGAGGACGGTGCGGGGGCGGCGCAGGCCGACCAGGGCGGGCCCGAAATCGTGCGAGAGCGCCACCTCCCTGCCCTGGAGTCGCGCGGTCGGCCAGGCGCGGACCCGGCGCTCCAGCCGGGCCAGTCCGACGGCCACCACGGCCACGCAGAGGAGGCCGCTCCCGAACCAGAGCCACCCGAGCAGCGGGTGGGGCGAGATGAGGATGCGCGCGACGAGCCCGGCGCGATCGGCCGCACCCGGTGGAGGGTCGCCCACCCCCGCGGCGAGCGGTGCCGCGACGGCTGCGGCGGCCGTGGGGGCAGCGTCCCACTGCGGGGCGAGGTGCGGGCTCCAGACGGGAGCGGTGGCGGTCAGGACGAGGGCCGCGACCCATACCCCCCGCGCGCCCCGGGCCGATCCGCGCAACGCCCGTTCGATCAACCCGGCCGCGCCGCTCAGCAGGCCGCCAACCACCACGGCGTGGACCAAGTGCAGCGCGGTCATGGGTCGTCTCGCTCCTCGCGCTCCAGCTCGTCGAGGATCGCGCGCATGCGGGCGATCTCGGCGGCGTCCGGCGGCGACTCCGCCACGAGGCGCGCCAAGGCGATCTCGGCCGAGCCGTCGAAGACGGTGTCGAGCAGCCGGCGCAGCGCCGACTCCCCCGTCTCGGCCGCCGCCGTCACGGGGTGGTAGCGGTAGGCCCGCCCTTCGCGCTCGTGGCGGACGGCGCCTTTCTCCTCGAGAATCTGGAGCTGCTTGAGCACGGTGGTATACCCGACGGAGCGCGCAAGCCCGGCCTGCACGTCGGCGACGGTGCCGGAGCCGAGGCGCCACAGCACTCCCATGATGTCCAGCTCGCGATCGGTGAACTCGGTGGGATTCGTCATGGATGGTATTTACGAACAGATTCGTAGATGCGCAAGAGGGACGTTTCTGGGGGGGGTGCTCGGGGTGCCGCAGGGCGTGGGTCGGCCCGGGCACCGATGGACACCACCTGCGCGGCGGGCTGGCGGCTTGGAGTCGACTGATCGATCCCTCCCTCACGGTGCTCTTATCATGGCCGATGCCTCCCCACGCGAGCCCCGCGTCGTGATCGTGGGCGCCGGGTTTGCCGGGCTCTGGGCGGCCCGGGGC
>CAYORZ010000275.1:0-3250 GCA_964406485.1 uncultured Gemmatimonadaceae bacterium
CGGTGCTCCAGCTGGTGGGGGCGGTCGCCGAAGGGTGGACGGTGGCGGAGGCGGGCGGGGGGCTCGTCGCCCGCGCCGTCCTCGAGCCCACGCCCGACCACCCGGCCACCCTCCTGATCAGCGGGGTGGAGGCCGACGGACGGCTCCCCTCGCTCGCTGCCCTGGCCGCCCTGGCGGCGCACCGGCGGCGCGACCACCTCGAGCCGGACGAGGCCGAGGGGGTGGTGCTCGAGAGCGGGCGCCCCGCCCTCGACCGGGGGATCGCCTGGGCGCGGGCCGCCCTGCGCAGCCGGCTGGACGAGACCCCGGGCGCCCCCGCTGTCCGCGGTACGGAGCTGGGCGACGTCGCGCGCGGGGCGCTGGCCGCGGGCGAACTCGCCGTGGCCCGCGCCGCCCTCACCACCTTCGTGCCGGCCGGTCACGACGACATCGACACCCTCGCCCTGGGTGTGGCGTGGACCGGACGCGGCCCGGAACTCCTCGCCCACCGCGCCGCCCTCGACCGGCTCGCGGCCGACGCCCCCCCGGTGGTACGCAGCCGCCTGGCCGATGCCGCCGAAGCCGCGGGAGAAGAGGAGTGGGCCGCAGCGCTCCGCCTCCCGCCCTCGCCCACCGGGGGCCGCCGCCTCCCCACCGTGGGCCGCGCGCCGGCCTCACCACCCCCCGGGGCGGCGTCCGGCCCGTCGACCCCCGCCGACGAGGTGCCCCCACCCCCCGACGTCCCCGACGTCCCCGACGTCGACGACCTGCGGACGGCACTCGCCGTGGCGGGGGGGAGTGGGGTGGGGTGGAGCATCGCCGTCCTGGAGCGCACCCTGGAGCGGCTGGAGCGGGGGGATCTGCCCCGGGAGAGCACCGAGGCGGCGCTCGCCCTGGACCTCTTCCTTCGGGGCGTGCTGGGCGTCGTCCCCGACGCCGCCTACGGCCGCATCGAGATCGCCCCGGCCCTTCCGGCCGGGTGGGGCCCGGTCACCGTGCGCGGAATCGCGCTCGAAGACGCCCGGGTGGGCTTCCGGATCCGGAGCGACGCCGGCCGGGTGGAGATCGCCCTCCACCAGACGGCCGGCGGGGCGCCGGTCACCTGGATCCTCTCGCCCCGGCTGGAGGGGGCGGCGATCGCCTCGGTGCGGGTCGACGGCCAGCCGGCCGAGATCGACTCCCGCATCGTCGGGGACCGGATCCAGCCCCGGATCCAGCTCCCCGCCGAACGCGAACGCATCGTCCAGCTGGAGGTCAGTCCTCCATGAAGCCGTGCTCGGAGAGGAGCCGCTTCAGCTCCTTCTCACGGTCGGAAAGCGTCGTGCGTGCAATCACGCGAGCGAGCTCGATCCGCGTCGAGTCGGGCACCTTGTCCAGGATCGCGATCGGAGCCCCGTAGCGGAGCAGGATCCGCTTGGCATCGACGGCCACGGACTCATCCACATCTCCCCCCTCTTCGTGAGACGGTCTTGTTGACGGAACTGGGGCAAGGTAACCGCCCCTCGCCGGCGCGGAGAAGCCTTTCCCCTCAGTGCATCACCGCGGACTCGTCGCGCAAGTCGTGGGGAAAGACCGGTGCCCGCAGGTGAAAGCGGGGGATCGGCACGCGGAAGCGGCGTCCGTCGGGACGCTGGAAGGTGTAGTGCCCCTCCATGTATCCGATCGGCGAGCGGAGCACGCAGTAGCTCGAATAGCTGTGCGAGCCGCCGGGCGTGAGGAGCGGCTGTTCCCCGACCACGCCCTCGCCATCGACTTCGGAGTCCTCGCCCCAGGCATCGTGGATGCGCCAGTGGCGGAAGAGAAGGTGGGCGTCTTCCTCCCCTTCGTTCAGGAGTTCGACCCGGTAGGAGAAGACGAAGGTCTGCTCCGCGGGGTCGGACCTCGAGAGCGAGAAGCGCGGGTGAACGCGGACCGAGATCCCCTCGGAAGCGACGGGCAGATGCACGACGGACTCGGTGTTGGAGGAGAAAGGATCCTGCACGGTCATACAGCGGGAGGGAGCAGGTGTTTCCGCTCGGGGCTCCGCTCGTGTTTCGCGATGAAGGGCGTGCACGACCCTCCCCGGCAAGGCGACCGCGGGGTTACTTTCGGGCAGTCCACTCTTCCCGTGCTGATCCCCGCCCTTCGTCATGTCGCGACCCTCGTACCGCCTGAGCCCATCCGTCGAGGACTACCTGAAGGCGGTCTACGCGCTCACCCGCCGCGACGAGGCGGCGTCGACCAGCGCCCTCGCCGAATCGCTGGGCGTGCAACCGGCGTCGGTGACGGGAATGATCAAGCGCCTGGCCGGTGAAGACCTCCTCGAGCACGTCCCCTACCGGGGGGTGAGCCTCACAGCGACCGGGCAGCGGGAAGCGTTGCGGATCGTGCGCCGCCACCGGGTGCTGGAAAGCTACCTGACCGAGCGACTCGGCTTCAGTTGGGACGACGTGCACGACGAGGCCGAGCGCCTCGAGCACGCCGCCTCCGACCGCCTCATCGACGCGATGGCCGCCGCCCTCGGCGATCCCAGTCACGACCCCCACGGCGCCCCGATCCCCACCGCTGCCGGTGAGATCGAAGCGACCGCAGGCCTTTCGACCCTGGCGCAATGCGTGCCCGGCGATCGGGTGGTGGTGCGCTCCGTCCCCGACGAGGACGGGGCGGCGCTGCGGGCCATGGGCGCCCACGGCCTGGGGCCGGGGGTGACGGTCACGGTCGCGCCGCAGACCAGGGCCGCGCGGGAACGCGACGGCACGATCCACGTGCAGGTCGGCGAAGACGACGAGGCGCTGGCCGTCTCGCGGGAGGTGGCGCACCACATCCTGGTGACGCCCCCCGAGGAGGGGTGAGCGTGGGGCGGGCCGCTGCCGTCCGCCACCTCGACCCCTTCGCGGCGTCGATGGGGAACCCGATGGCGCGTCGCCGGTTCCACGAAGTTGTGGAGAAACCGGGGCGAGGGGCCGATTCTGTAGCGACCCGGTCTGGCCGCGCGGTGTGCCACCGGACCACCGCCGCGCCCGCAGGCGTCCCCCCTGGGGGCGTCGGCCGGGCCCCGCCCCTCTCCCCCGCCGACCCGCCGCCCGGGCCGATGCCCCGGCCGGCGGTCCGGATGTTCGCGATTCACGCTGCGCCATGACCACCGTGGACCTCTCGCTCGCCTTCGTCACCGGGCATCCCCGACCGATGGCCCTCCTGGCCGCCAACGGCCGGGTGCGGGTGCATTCCCGGGGGTGGCGGATGCCGGATGGACCGGTGCCGGATCTGGTGGGCACCCCCGCGCGCACCGGCG
>CAYORZ010000276.1:0-3249 GCA_964406485.1 uncultured Gemmatimonadaceae bacterium
CGGCGGCCTGGCCCCTTGCCGGCCCTCCGAGGTCCTACGAGTGTGATGTACCCCCCGGCGGTAGCGCCCACAGCGGAGCGCCCGGACCGGGTGGCGTGCTCTCACCCGCTCCATGGAGATCGTCATGCGGATGGTCCTGATCGGTGTTCACCTCCCTTCTGGAACCGACACGACCGGAGTCCATCCGCATGCCCATCACGACATCCACGAGCGACGCAGCGATCGTCGCCGAGCAGGTAACCTGCACGCTCCCTGACGGACGGGAGCTTTTTCGCGATCTCACCCTATCCTTCGGCCGCGAACGGACCGGCCTGATCGGACCCAATGGGTCCGGCAAGACCACCCTCGTCCGCCTGCTCTCGGGTGCGCTGACGCCCTCCTCCGGCACGGTGCGACGGGCGGGCGTACTGGCCGTCCTCCCCCAAGATCTCCGGCCCGCACCGGAGGCGTCGCTCGCCGCCGTGCTCGGTGTGGAGGAGCGCCTGGCCGCGCTGCGTCGGCTGGAGGCGGGCGCGGGAACTGCCGACGACGTCGACCTGGTGGGCGAGGACTGGGACCTCCCCGAGCGTGCCGCCGCCGTGCTCGCGCGTTTCGGGCTTGATTACCTGGCCCTGCAGTGTCAGTGGGGGCGAAGCGACAAGGGTCGCCCTTGCCGGCTTGGTTCTGCAACGGCCGGACTTTCTGCTCCTCGACGAGCCGACTAACCATCTGGACGCCGTGAGCCGGGAAGCGCTGTACGACCTGGTTTCCGGATGGTCCGGGGGACTCCTCTGTGTGAGCCACGATCGCGCTCTCCTGCGACGCATGGATCGGATTGTCGAATTGTCTGCCCTCGGCGTCCGCGTATACGGAGGGAACTTCGATGCGTACCTCTCCCAGCGTGCGGCAGACGACACCGCAGCCAAGCGCGAGAGAGACAGCGCCCGCTCCGCGCTGCGCAGGGCGGAGCGCAAGGCGCGCGAGGTGCGCGAACGTCAGGCCCGGCGCGATGCGCAAGGGCGACGGACCGCCGCGAAGGGGGGCGCGCCCAAGATCCTCCTCAACGCCCAGAAAGCTCGGGCGCAAGCGACCGGCGGTCGGGTGCGGGCCACCACCGAGCGCGAAACGGAAGAACAGCGGGAGCGCCTACGGGTGGCGCGGGGCCGCGTCGAGGAACGCGAGCGGCCACGCTTCGAACTCCCCTCCGCCCACCTCCCGACCGGACGGACCGTGCTCGATCTTGACGGCATCGTCGTGCACTTCCCGGGGGCCCCCGACCCCATTCTGGACGGGCTTTCGCTCGCCATCGTGGGACCGGAGCGCGTGGCGGTGGTCGGGCCCAACGGGTGTGGCAAGACGACCCTGCTGCGCGTCGCGACCGGCCGCCACCCCCCGGACGTCGGCACGGTCCGCCGCTTGTCGGACGAGGAGACCGCGTTCCTCGATCAGCAGGGGGCGGGACTCGACCCGACCCTCTCCGTCTTCGACAACTTTCGGGCCTGCCACCCCACGATGCGGCCAACCGAAGTCCACCACACCCTCGTGCGCTTCCTCTTCTCTGCAGAAGGGGCACGGCAGTCCGTCGGCACGCTGAGCGGAGGTCAGCGCCTGCGTGCGTCGCTCGCCTGCATATTGGGAGGAGAGCGCACCCCGGCCCTCCTGGTTCTCGACGAGCCCACGAACCACCTGGACCTGGACGCGATCGAGGCGTTGGAGGGGGCGCTCCGGACCTACGACGGCGCCCTCCTCGTGGTCAGCCATGACGTCGGCTTTCTCGAGGCCATCGGGGTGGAGCGGCAGGTGCGGCTAGGGTGACGGCCGCCCCTCAGCCCTCCGGGGGACCGACCCGCGTGGCGATCCACCAGGTGGTGCCGCCGGGGTCGCGCACGCCCCCCCGCCGGTCTTCGTCGCTCTTCTGCTCCGGCTCCTGCACGGGGGTGCCGCCGGCGTCGAGCGCTCGCGCGTACGCGGCATCGACATCGGGCACGTAGACATGGACGTGACCGGCGACCGCCGGCCACTCCGCGTTGGAGTCGGCCAGCATGATCACGGTATCATCCACCCGCACCTCGGCGTGCACCAGGCGGTCGCCCTCCGGCGTCGGATAGCTCCTCTTGAGCACCCCGTCGAACACCGACTCCAGAAAGTGGATCGTGCGCGTCGCATCGCTCACGACCAGATACGGCGAGATCGAGCTGTACCCCTCGGGCTTGAACTGCGACATGGCGTCCCCCTCGTCCTCTTCTGAATCAACGGGCCTCGTCTGGTGACGTGGCCGAGTCGTGGGTGCAAGCTTCGGACCGCGGGATCCGGCCGCCGCCCAGCATCCGCAGAAACCCGGCGTCCAATTCGCCGTTGCAGACGGCCCGCACCGGGCCGCGGAGCACCACGTCGAGCGCTTCGTTGACGTGCACCCGCAGCGTGCCCCCCTCCATCACCAGCGTCTTCTCTCCCGGGGGGAGTCGTCCCGAGGCCACGGCGGCCACCGCCACCGCACAGGCACTCGTACCCGAGGCGGTGGTGTGCCCGACCCCGCGCTCCCACACGAGAAACTCGATGCGATCAGACGCGAGGATCCGGGCCAGCTGCACATTGATGCCCTGCGTGAAGGCCGCGTGCGCCGTGAGCTGGGGGCCCAGTCGGTCGAGCGCCGACCGCTCCAGCTGACGCCAGGGCTCACCCTCGCCGAACACCACGCAATGGGGATTGCCGACCGACACCAGCACCGCCAGCAACGCGCCGATTCCATCGCCGCCGGGTGCGATGCGTCCCTCTCCCACGACGATCTCGGGGCGCGCGTGCACCGCCTCGGCGCCCACCTTCGCCCTGCCCATGTGCACGGAAATATCGTATTCACCCCGTCCGTCGGCGCCGTGTACCTGCATGCGGATCCGATCCCCGCCCAGCTCCACCTCGAACGGCTCCGAGCCCACCCGTCCGGTGCGGAAAAGGTGCGACGCCACGATCCGCAGCCCATTGCCACTGCGCTCGAACTCCGAACCATCGGGATTGAAGCCGCGCAGGCGAATGGGTCCGTGTCGGCTGCGATGCACCAGAATCACCCCGTCGCTGCCCACCCCCTCGTGGCGATGACAAAGGCGGTGGATCGCCGGCGAGGCCAGGCGCCAGGCCGCCCCCTCGTCCACGACAAGGTAGTCGTTGCCCAGGCCATGCCCCTTGTAGAACTCCCTTCCTGCCAGCGGACGATCGCGGTCGGGTGCCGCCTCGGCCTGCGCCGCCGCCTGCGAGCTCGGTCCGCGACCGTCCGGG
>CAYORZ010000277.1:0-3246 GCA_964406485.1 uncultured Gemmatimonadaceae bacterium
CCGTCCCGCGCGAGTCGCTCTACACCGCCGACGAACTCTTCTTCACCGGAACGGCGTCGGAGGTCACTCCCATCCGGAGCGTCGACCGGATTCCGGTGGGGAACGGAGGGCGGGGACCGATCACCGAGCAGCTGCAAGCCGCCTTCCTGCGCGTGGTGCGCGGAGACGACGAGCGCCACCACCGGTGGCTCACCTTCGTCGACGAGTGACCCTCTACCTTCTCGATCTCCTCGGCGTCTCGGTCTTCGCGGTGAGCGGGGTGCTCGCCGCCGGGCGCAAGAAGCTCGACCTCTTCGGCGTGGTGGTGCTGGCCCTGGTCACCGCCATCGGAGGGGGCACCCTGCGCGACCTGCTGATGCACCGGGGGGCGGTCTTCTGGATGAGGGAGCCCACCTACCTCATCGTCATCGCCGTCGTCGCCCTCCTCACCGTCCAGTGGATCAAGCGGTGGCCCACGCCGGCCCACGCCCTCGAGGTCACCGACGCGGCCGGGCTCTCGTTTTTCGTGATCAGCGGGGCACAGATCGCGATGGACGCCGAACTGCCGGGGCTGAGCGTACTCGTGCTCGGGGTAATGACAGGGGTCGCAGGCGGCATGATCCGCGACGTGCTGACCGCCGAGATCCCCTTCATTCTCCAGCACCGCCAGCTCTACGCCACCGCGGCGATCGCGGGCGTCGCCAGCTTCGTCCTTCTCACCCGGCTCGGCGTTCCCGATGCCGTCACGGGGTTCGTCGGCATGGGCGTCACGTTCACGCTGCGGGTGATGGCGATTCACCTCGACCTCAGGATTCCCGCCTTCGATCTGGACCCGCACGCGCCGGACGACGACGCCTGACGGCGGCTCCCGGTCAGCGGTGCCCCACCGCCCCGGCGTCGGGGTTCCGGGCGTCGGGGGTCCCCACCCGCTCCCCGGTGAGGGGGTCGATCAGGATCGAGTGGGCGAGCCCCTGGCTCCCCCCGACCGAGACGGTGTGGCCCATGTTCTCGAGTGCCTGCACCGTGGCGCCGAACAGCGCCCCCTCCTCGGCGCGGAGCCGGTCGGGGAGCCACTGGTGGTGCACCCGCCCCGCCTCGACCGCCGCCGGAAAGCCCATGCGGTGGTCGACGAGGTTGAGAACGAGCTGGAGGACGGTGTTGATGATCGTGCGCCCACCCGGACTTCCGATCACCGCCACGAGTTCGCCGTCGCGGGCGAGGATCGTCGGGGTCATGCTGGAGAGCATCCGCTGGCCCGGACGCGCCAGGTTGGCCTCGGTGCCGATCAGCCCGCTCTCGTCGGTGAGCCCGGGACGCCCGTTGAAGTCGCCCATCTCGTTGTTCAGCAGGAAGCCCGCACCGGGCACCACGATTCCCGACCCGTACCCGGCCTCGAGGGTGTAGGTGACCGAGACCGCCATCCCGTCGGCGTCGACGACGGAGTAGTGGGTGGTCTCGGGACTCTCGTCGGCCAGCACGACGTCGGCCGGATCGGAGCGGGAGGCGCGGTTGCGATCGATGGTGGCGCGGAGGGCACTCGCGTGCTCCGGGCTGGTCAGGCGGTGGATCGGGACGTCGACGAAGTCGGGGTCGGCCAGGTGGATCGCGCGGTCGCGGTAGGCCCGCCGCATCGCCTCGGCCATGAGGTGCACCGAGCGCGAGGTGTTGTGGCCGAGGGACTCCATGTCGTACCCCTCGAGAATGTTGAGCATCTCGATCAGGGCGACGCCCCCCGAGCTGGGAGGCGGCATGGAGATCACCTCGACGCCTCGGTACGTGCCGCGGACCGGGGCCCGCTCCCGCGCCTGGTAGGCGGCGAGGTCGGCTTCGTCGATCAGTCCCCCGCCCCGCCGCATCTCTTCGGCGATCAGGCGCGCCGTCTCTCCCTCGTAGAATCCGGCCGACCGGTTGAGCATGACCCGCCGGAGCGAGTGGGCAAGGTCAAGCTGGCGGAGGGTGTCGCCTGCGGCGTACGGGACCCCATCGCGGCTGAAGGCCCGGATCGTCGCGTCGTAGCGGCTCCGCTCGACGAAGCGGGCGAGCGAGCCGGCCAGCCGCTCCGTGAGCACGAAGCCGTCTTCGGCGAGCACCACGGCCGGGTAGACCAGACGCTCCCAGTTCATCGAGCCGTGGAGCAGGTGCGCCTTGTCGAAGCCCGCCACCGTCCCGGGCACGCCCACGGCGAGGTGGGAGCGGTGGTGCAGCTCGGCCGAATACTCCCCGTCCGGGCCAGTGAACATCTCGGGGTGGGCTCCGGCCGGGGCGGTCTCGCGGAAGTCGAGGGCGGTGACCCGTCCGTCGGGAAAGCGGATCACCATGAAGCCCCCACCCCCGATGTTGCCGGCCGAGGGGTGGGTGACGGCGAGGGCGAAGCCGGTGGCGATGGCCGCGTCCACCGCATTCCCTCCGGCCGCGAGGACTTCGGCCCCGGCCCGACTCGCCTCCGGGTGCTCCGAGACGACCATTCCGCCCGTCGTGCGGACGGTCTCGCCCGGCGCCCCCTGCACGAGCTGCGCCCCGAGGGGAGCAGCACCGACGGCGGGCGCCCGGGTCAGTGGGGCAGCAAGGACCGCGGCGAGGACGACGGCGGCGGCCCGGAACCGGACGCCGCGGCGAAAGGTGCGGGAAGGGCGCATGGGCTCGGGAAGGTCAGTCGTCGTCGCTGGGCTCGTCGAAGCCGAGGGGCGGGGCGTTCGGGCCGGTCTGGATCACCATCCCGAGCTTGCGCCGCTTCTGCATGTTGCGGCGTCCGTGGTCGTTCAGATACTCCTCGTACTTCTCGCGACCGGCGTCGAACGCCTCCGGCGAGAACGAGATCGGATGGGGGCTGTTCCGGTTGTCGTAGAGGTCGATGGCAGTGATCCGCCCCTCTTCATTCAGGCGGAAGTGAAGTTCCAGTCCCAGGGGGTGCAGCACCTGGCGATTGACCTCGAAGAGGATCCCGTTGTCGACCAGGAACTGGACCGGATTCTCGATCTTCGGAAGGCTCATGTCTCGCCCTTCGAATGTGGTATCGGGGGGGAAGGCCCGGGCTCGCCCGGGGTGTACCCGGAAGGTACATGCGACGGCGGCAGACAGCCAGCGCCCGGCCGCGCAATCACGGCCCTGCCGGAGGCAGCTTCAGCACGGCTCCGTCGGGGAACGGACGGTAGAGCACCATCACCCGGCCGATCGTCTGCGCCACCTCCACCCCCGCGAGCGCTTCGCGGATCGTCTCGGCGGTGGCCCGCACGTCGTCCGGGGCACCCTCCTGCACCCGCACCTTCA
>CAYORZ010000278.1:0-3222 GCA_964406485.1 uncultured Gemmatimonadaceae bacterium
CCGCCTGGACGTCGCGTCACGGCGTCAAGATGGGCCAGAAGCAGTTCGCCGAGTTTCTCGAGGACAGGATCGGCGATGTCATCGCGCCGCCGGAGACGCACGAGCTCATCAAGCACGGCGGCTCGCTCGCGTCGCCGTCGTGCCCGCTGCTGCCGAGGGGGAAGGAGAAGGCCGCCCGGACGGGGGCCGCGCCCTCGGCACACAAGCCGAGCCGGGGGGCGAGGTGGGGGGCACCCTGCCAGGCGCCGAGCCCGATCCCGATGGCCATCGCCCCGACGACCACGCCCCGGCGGGAGCGGGCCGGGAGGGCTGCGGGAGGCTCGTCTTGTCGATCCTGCGGCGTACTCACGATGACGTGTCCGGGAGGGTGGAATCAGCGCACGCCCTCCCCTCTGGCACGGATCGTACCACCGGACCGTAAACTTTAGCAGTTTCGTAAACCACTGTCCTGTAGTGGATTACAGGGCGCTGTAGGGATCCCCCCGGCGAAGGGCGGCGCCCCGCAGCGCCCGGCCCGGCAAGTATGTCCGGGGGTGGGCGGCGAATTCTTCCCCCACGAAACACGGCCGCCTCCCCCATCCGGTCCGGACGGGGCGGCGGCCGCTTCCGGGAGGGGCGGGGCGCGCGGCCCCGTCCCCCCCGCTCCCGATGCCGGGATCAGCGCTTCAGGCTCACCAGCTCCTGGAGCATCTCGTCGCTCGTGGTGATCACCCGCGCATTCGACTGGAAGCCCCGCTGCGCCGTGATCATGTTGGTGAACTCCTGGGCGAGATCGACGTTCGACATCTCGAGCGCCCCCGAGATCACCACCGAGGTGCTTCCCTCGCCGGCAAAGTTGATCATCGCCGACCCCGAGTTCCCGGAGATTCCGTAGAGGTTGTCTCCGGTGCGGACGAGGCCGCCCGGGTTGTTGAAGTCGGCCAGGGCGACCTGTCCCAGCACGAGGGTCGTGCCGTTGGTGAACGCCCCGGAGATGATGCCGAACTGGTCGATCGAGATGTCCTGCAGATCGCCCATCGAGTAGCCGTCCTGCTCGCTCAGCACCGCGGTCGACGCCGACGCGAACTGCGACAGGCCGTCGATCGCGTCTTCGGTCCCGAAGTCGATGGTCACCGTCTGTCCCGCCGAGAAGCCGTCGGGGGTGAAGTCGAAGTCGATGCTCTCGGGCCCGCTCAGGGTGCCGTCCTCGTTGAAGGTGAGGGTGCCGGTGCTGCCTCCGTTGACCGTGCCGTCGGTCGCCGCGATCTCGAAGTCCCAGCTGTTGGCCGCACCCTTCGTGAAGGTGATCGTCACCTCGTGCTCGCCTCCCTGCTCATCGAAGATCGTCATGGTGGTCTCACGCACGTCGCCGACCTCGGCACTCGCATCGAGGTTGCCGGTCACCGTCATCGACTCGGTGGCGAGCGCTGCGGCCCGCTGTCCGAAGGGAAGAACGATCCCCCCGATCGTGTCGGTCAGCTGGCCGTTGACCGCCTGGCGTCCCTGGACGACGTAGCCGTTGGTGGAGACCAGACGCCCGTCGCCGTCGAGGGTGAAGTTGCCGGCGCGGGTGTAGTAGTTCTGCTCGCCGTCGCTCACCACGAAGAAGGAGTCCCCCTGGATCGCGAGGTCGGTCGTGCGACTGGTGTTCTCGAAGTTGCCCTGGCCGAAGAGGAGGTCGATGGAGGCGATGCCCGAGCCGAGCCCGACCTGCATCGGGTTGGTTCCGCCGATGCCGCCCGCCCCGGAGCCGCCCCCGCGGACCGCCTGGGCGAACGCCTCCTCGAACGTCACCCGCCCGGCCTTGAAGCCGACGGTGTTGACGTTGGCGATGTTGTTTCCGATCACGTCCATGCGGATCTGGTGATTCCGCAATCCGGAGACGCCGGAGTAGAGAGATCGCATCATGGTCTGGTTCTCCTTCGTTCAGTGGGTGATTTCGAGAATGGACGAGAAGGGGACTTCGCGACCGTGGATCACGAAGAGGAGGCCGTTCGGCCCCCAGCGTACGCCCTCGACCCGTCCGGAGGTGTAGGTGGTGGCGGTCACGGGTTCGTCGCCGTCGACCGCATCGACGCGGAGTGTGTAGCTGCCCTCGGGAAGCTCCTCGAGGGGAATCCGCTGGCGGCCGGCGGTGAGAAGTCCGGCGTCGACGGTGTGGACGACATTGCCGTCGGCGTCCTCGAGCCGGATCGTGACCTCGGCGTCGGAGGCGAGGTCGAGGGTGACGACGTCGGAGCCGTCGCCCGCGGCGTGGAGCGTGCTTCCCCGGGCGAGGACGGTGTGGCCGATCGTCGCGACGGCCGCGCTCGTCTGGAGTCCCCCGACGAGCTCCGCCTGGGCGGTGACCTGCGCCTCCAGGAGCTCGTTGGTACGAAGCTGCTGCTCGAGCCCGGAGAATTGCGCGAGCTGAGAAGCGAACTCCTGGGCCTCCATCGGGTTCAGGGGGTCCTGATGGCGAAGCTGGGCCACCAGGAGCTGGAGAAACTCCTCCTTCCCCATGGTGTCACCCGCGCCGAGGAGCGTGGGCTCCGCGCCGATTCCCGCGGCGTGGAGCGGGTTCATGGCGTTGATCATCCGTCGTCCTCCTCTGCAGTGGTGTCGCGGGGGGCGGGGCGGCCCTCCCGGTTGCGGTGCTCCTCGCGAAGCTCCCGCTCGCGCGATTCGCGGCCGTGGCCTTCTGCCCCGCTCTCGGGGCGGTCGGAGGGGGCCGTGGCCAGGGCGCGGGCGGGCTCGCTGCGGGCCTCGGCGGCAATGGCCACCTCGGCGCCCGCGTGCCGCACCCGCAGCCGCCCGGGGTCGACCCCTTCGGCGGTGAGCTGGCTGCGCAGGGCGGCCAGGTCCCGCTCGAGGCGGTGTGCCAGGGCCGTGTCGTTCACGTCGAAGAGTGCGTCGACGCGGTCGCCGCGCACGTCCAGCCGCACATGGCCGATCGGGTTCTGGTCGGCGCCGTCGAGGGCGATCATCACGCGCCGCACGAGGGAGTGGGTGGCGGCACCCTCCACCTGATCGATGCGGCGCAGCATCTCCAGCCCGGGAGTCGAGCTGCCCACCTCGCGCACCCACCTCGTGACGCCACCGTCGCCGATGGGGCCCGGGGTGGGGGCGGCTGCCCCTGCGGGCGCCTCGGCACGCGCGGTGTTGTGCCCGTCCCGCCCCGGGGTGGGGGCGTCGCCGCCGACGGGGTACTCGCCGGCGGACGGCTCCCATTCGCTCATCGTCGCCTCCGCGACTTCGGGGGCG
>CAYORZ010000279.1:0-3218 GCA_964406485.1 uncultured Gemmatimonadaceae bacterium
CCCACCCGGGGTGAGCGTCCCGGACCCCACTCCTCGGGGTCCGGGACGCACCGGGCGTCCACCGCGGGGCGCGCGCCGCACGCGCCGGAAGCGCCCCCCCTCAGCGGGGGTCGAATCCCCCCGATCCCAGGCCCCACGTCGGCACCTCCCACACGCCACCCGCGAAGGGCTCCAGCCACTGCGGCGCCGGTACTCCGATGGGGCTGCCCGGAGGCATCGCCGGCGACGTGGGCGTGGCCCCCCGCTCGTAGGGGCGCTCCAGGAACCGCTCGATGTCTCCGGCGAGCACGAAGTCCATCGCCCGCCGGCTGCGGTCGCCGTCACGCCCGACCAGAATCCCGCGCACCCGGTCGAGTTCGTACGTCGCCTCGGCCCGCACCTGCGGCATCGGCGCCGACGCAGCCAGGGTCATCAGCTGGGTCACATAGGACTGCTGGATCACGCGGTTGATCTCGTGCGCGTAGGCGTCGCCTCCCGTGTACCCCACGATCTCGGAGGTCAGCCGCTCGAGGACGTCCGCCAGGGACGGCATCGCCGGGTCGAGGGCGGCCTGCTCGACGAGACGGGCCGCCCGCGCATTGTTGAGGAGGAACGAGAGGGTGGACTCGGCCGCGGCCGCCGCCGGCGAGACCGCGTCGAAGACGGGGCTCGTCCACTTCCGGAAGAGTTCGTCGCCTCCCCCGATCCCCGGGGCCCGTGGGGGGATCGTCTCGAGCACCGCCGGCGGCATCTTGAGTTCCTCGGGGTCCAGCGTTCGCAGCAGCGCCTGGAGTGCCCGCTCCTGCTCGGCCGCGGGGACCCGTCGCAGCGGCTCCTGCCCGTCGCCCCGCAGGGCGTAGGTGTAGTAGAGACCCCCGACGACGCGCGTGACCGCCTCGGCCTGGTAGCGGTGGTGCAGGTAGAGGGGTACGAGTACTTCCTCGAGCTGCGAAAGCGGCCGGCCGCCCCGGATCGCCGCTTCACCGAAGCGGTCGAGCGCGACCCGCCGCACATCCATCATCCGCTCGAGCTCGGCCGCGGCGTCGCTCCCGTTGTCCCAGAGGTGGGCCTGCGGGTGCGCGCTGCCCGGCGCGCGGGCGTCCTGGTCGGTCATGAAGCTCACCCCCCGCGCCGCCGCCTCCAGGAGGATCCTGTCGAGCGCCTCCTGGTCGTCGACCCCGTCGGGGAACTGCCGGTAGCCCCAATTCACCGCGACCTTGTCCCACTCCCCGATCCCCTCGTCGTAGGGGGACTCCAGGGTGATCGTCCCGTCAGGCAGCAGCGTCGCCCGGGGGTGCGGATAGTCCATCACCGAACGGTTGCCCGCGGCCTCCTGCGCGCTCGCGATGTAGTTGTGGCTGAGGCCGATGGTGTGGCCGATCTCGTGGGCCGAGAGCTGGCGGATCCGGTGGAGCGACATCGCGAGCACGTCTTCGGGCTCCTCGTCGCCGACCTCGTAGGGTTGGGTGAGTCCCTCACCCAGGAGGTAGTCCTGGCGGACACGGAGCGATCCGAGGGTCACGTGCCCCTTGAGGATCTCGCCGGTGCGGGGATCGGCGATCGAGTTCCCGTAACTCCACCCCCGGGTCGAGCGGTGCACCCACTGCACGACGTTGTAGCGCACATCCATCGGGTCGGCGGTGTCGGGAAGCATCTCCATCCGGAAGGCGTTCGAGAAGCCGGCCGCCTCGAAGGCTTCGGCCCACCAGTTTCCGCCGTCCAGAAGCGCGGTGCGGACCGGCTCGGGAGTCCCCGGGTCGAGGTAGTAGATGATCGGCTCCACCGGATCGCTCACCGCGGCCGTCGGATCGGCCTTCTCGAGCCGGTGCCGGCGGATGTAGCGCTTGACCAGGGGTTCCTCGATCGGCGTCGCGAAGTCGTACCAACTCGCTCCGAAGTAGCCGGCGCGCGGGTCGTAGGCGCGCGGCGTGTAGCTGCCGAGCTCGGGGAGCTTCACGAAGGAGTGGTGCTGGCGGATCGTCACGGCGCCGCCGTCGGCCGCGACACTCCGCACCAGTCCGCCCGGCTGGTCGGTGGTGAAGGTCAGCGTCACCTCGACTTCGGTATTGTCGGGAAAGACGCGGGTGCGCTCGCGGAAGGGGGCGCTGCGCGAGAGATCGAGGCGGTAGGTGCCCTGGTTGGAGCGTCGCAGCGAGCCGATGACGTCGTGCCAGTCGCGAAGAAAGAAGTCGGTGGCATCGACGAGCACGCGGTCGCCGGTCTGCGCCGCGACCGACCATCCCTGATGGATGGCCGTGGGGAAGCCGTCGCGCACCGACTTCTCTTCGAGGGGATCGTCGGTGATCGCCCGGTATCCGAGGTTGGGCTGCTCCATGAAGATCTTCGGGCCGACGCGCCGGAAGAAGACCACCCGCGAGCCACCCAGATCCCCCCGGTTCAGTCCCAGATCGTTCTGCCCGAAGCCGGCCGGGAGCGAGGTGTAGTGGAGGATCTCCTCCTCCCACCGCCCGATCTCCATCCACAACTTGCCGTCCTTCTCGTCCCAGTAGATGGGGATGAAGCCGTCGAGCTTCTCCATCCCGGCGGTCTTTTCCTCGATCGTGGGGGGCGTACTGTCTCGGGCCTGGGCCGCTCCGGAAAGGGGGATCAGGAGCAGCAGGAGTACCGAGCCGAGGCCCGGGAGAAAGCGACGGCGCATGGGTGCAGACCTCCGGTAGATGTCGCGGATGGGGTAGGCAGGTGTCGAGTATGGGCGCCGTCGCCGGGCGGCGCCACCCGAGCCGGCCCGAAGGACCGGTGGTTCCCCCTCGCGCGCTCGTCTCGTCGTGTCAGCGCGTGCCCGCGGCCGCCTCGCGCACCGTCTGGGCGTAGGCGGTGTCGAGCACCTCGCGGAAGAGCTCCAGCGGGAGGGCGCCGGGGAGGGGGGCGTAGCCCAGGATGAAGAAGGTCGGCGTTCCCCGCACGCCGGCCTGGCGCGAGATCTGGGTGCCGGCGTTGATCCGGTCCACCCGCTCGCCACTCACCATGCACTCCCGCCAGCTCGCGAGGTCGACCCCTGCCCGGTCGGCCAGCTGCTCGAGCGCCTCGAGGGGGTCCCGGGTACCCGTCCAGCTCGACTGCTCGGCGAAGAGGAGCGACTGCATCGGGTGGAAGCGCCCCTGCGCCCCGGCGCACTCGCCGGCCATGGCGGCCTCGGTAGCGTTGGAGAAGCGCCCGATGACCATGGGCACGTACTTCCAGTAGACCTTCCCCGTTTCGATGTATTCGCGGTGGATCTC
>CAYORZ010000280.1:0-3213 GCA_964406485.1 uncultured Gemmatimonadaceae bacterium
CGGATCTCGCGGACCTTCGGCCGGTTGAGCTTGGCCGAGGCGGGCCGACGGCGCCTGGTCTTCGGGCGCTCCGTGGTGAGGTGGTAGTAGTTCGTGCAGGTCCTGTCGCCGCACGTCCGGTACACCCGCTCCCCAGACTTCAGTGGTCCCCAGAAGCACTCGTAGGCGAGGCGGTGGGCGTACCGGGACTTCCCCCGTACCTTGCACCGGGGGTAGCCCTGGCCATCGATGGCGCCGTCCCAGGGCCGGCACGCGTCCATGATCTGGGCGATGTGTCGGGGGAAATGGGAGAGATCGACGACGCCCCTCATTCCGGAGCCTCCGCCGGCTGAGCGGACTTCGCCCCAACGACCTCATCCTCGAGCCGGGCGTAGACCCCGAGCTGGTCCGCTCGCTCCTGGAGCCGGCGCCGGAGCTCGCGGAGGTGGGGCTCAGCGCTGCGGCTCGGCGGGACCCAGGCGTAGCACCCGTCGTGGAGCCAGAGCGCGACGTGGAACGTGGGCGTGTGGGCCTCGCGGTGGTGGTCTGCCTCGTACTCGAGGACGACCGACATCAGCTCCTGCTCGTACGCCTGGGCCACCGTCGCCATCGCGCTTCGGGGGTCTACGCCGCTCCCCTCCGCGCCGAGCTCCTGCTCCACTCGGACTCGGATGCCCGTCGGTGTGTCGATCTCCTCCCCAACATTGAGCTCGCCGAGAGCCCGGTCACGGGCGTCGAGGAGGCGCCGGATGAGCCAGTGACAGGCGAGGCGGCGGCCGGCGTCTGGCCCGAGCACCTCCTTCACCGCCTTCGTGAACTCCCCCTTCACCGCGTGCTCGGCCATCCCGTAGATGACCGAGTACGTCGCCGTTTTCAGCGCCCCCTTGAGAGTCCGGTAAAGCGGGTCGCCGTGGCGAAGGTGGCCGTGGCCAAGGTGGTCCAGGAGGTCATCCCACACCGAGTATTCGGGGTCGGTGAGGCGCTCGACAACATCATCCACGTTCCAGAGCTTGGCGGCGATGAAGAGGTGAGCACTCTTGAGGTCGATGGAGACAAAGCCCTGGTAGAGGATCTCCCGGACGTCGCTGGGGAGGTGCAGCGCCGAGGGGTTGTACCCGAAGAGGCGGTCGGTCCGGCCACGCCGCGACGGCTTGTAGAGCGGCTGGTGCTGGTCCTCGATGGCCCTGAGAACGGCGAGGTACTGGCTGCGTAGGCCCTCGCGCGTATGGACCGCCCGGCGCTCCCGGGCCCACTCCGACTCCCCCTTCTTGGGCTTGAGGTCGACTTCGATGTCCATGGCCTCGACGTACCGCCGCGCCTCGTCGATGCGGCGGAGGATGCGGGCCGAGACGTTCGAGGGGCGGTGGTTGAGGCGGTGCTGGATCCGCCGTGCCGTCTCCGACGGCGGGACGAGTGCGTCGCACGCGGCCAGGCACTCGGCCCGGGTCTGTGTGGGGTGGTCCCTGTGGTACCGGCGGCCGTCGGTGACGTAGACCCGGTCCTCGAGCTCGCGGGCGGGGAGCCCCAGGTCGGCCGCGGCGATCTCCCTCAGCGCCGGGTCGAGGCCGTCCTCCTCGATGAGCCGGCAGCGCGCCTCCCGGTGGTACTCCGCCCAGCGGAATCCGGGGAGGTGGGCCTCGATGCGCGCCAGGACGGTGGTGCCCCACGTGAACCCCCCGAACGGCTCGCCCCAGATCCACTCCAGTTCATCCTGTCCGATGATCCGGAGCCCCGTGTCCCGGTCGCGCCACGTGGAGAAGAGGGCGTGGACGACGTACCGAAAGAGCACGGGGTCACTCTCGGCGGCCGGGTGGTAGCGGGCGATGGCCTCGCGCGTGGCCCGGGCGCAGGTGAGGCGTTGGAACGAGGCGCCCTTGCGTCGGCGCCGACGCCTCTTCGTGCCGGTCGCCGCAGGTTTATCCGGGATCGGGACAGGCTCCGCCCCGGGCTCGACCGCGGGATTATCGGCCTCCCTGGCGTCCATTGACGCGCTTCGGCCCGCTTCCTCGTCAGCACGTGCTCCCTCTCTGTGTGTGCAGGGGGGACGGGGGTCGGAAGCTGCAGGGGGCCTGGGGGGTGCCAGGGGGCGGCCCGGTCGGGTGGTCCTGGCTCGAGAGCGGGTTAGGCCGGGGGTCTCGGCCGGTTGGATGGCCGGTCGGGCTTGGTCCGGCTGGGGTCGGGGCGAGGCCTCGCCGGCCTGGCCGGCTCCGTGAGCGTCGTGGATCTGGGTCGGGGTCGTCATCGGTGGATCGGCTGTCCATGGGGGGCGCTGCAGGTGCCCTCCGGCTCCCTTGTATGTTGCTCCCGAGCGCGGCAGCCTTGCGGCTCTCCCGGGCCTGTCCTGCCGCTGCCTCAATGGGCGCCTGCAGGCTCGGGTGGCCGCACGCTGAGCGTGTCCTCAGCCAGGCGATCCCCTCGGGTGGTGGGGAGCGAGCTGCTCCACCCCTCGGACCGGCGCGTCGCGGCCTCGCTGAGCCTGTCGAAATGCGGGCCCCTGCGACGATCTGGCTCCGCCGTGGGAGCTTCGCCCTTACGAGCCGCATGGGCCGGGCCACCGCCCACGTCCCGGCGCCGGCCGGGAGGGGGTGGCTACGCGATCCGGCGCGTACGGCGCCTGTCTACGTGTGCACGAGCGCTGGCGGTGGACCAAGTCGCGCGCTCGCGCGACGGCTGCAATCCTCCGGCGCTCGGGCGATGCCGGATGCTGGGGGCTCGGGGCTGGCGGGCGGGGGACGTGCGGCACGGGGTCGCTCTGGGTTGGGGTCCTACGTCGGCGCTGGCTGCCGGAGGGCCGGCGCCCGGTGTCGGAGCGCAGCCCACGACGGGCACCGCGAGGGAGTGTAGGCCTACCGGGAGGCCCCAAACCTCATCCAAAAGGGGGAGATTGCCGGCCTCGGCCGAGGCCCCGCAGCGAGGGCTAAGCCCCACCGGATTGGGGTGGCGGGATGCCCTGTCTGAGACCGCCGAGCAGGTTATTCTCGGCCGAATTGGCTCCCAGAGCCCCCATACGGGCCGGCTCCGCCGTTAATGGCGGGTCCGGGGGGTGTAGTCCCCCCTCGCACACTTACGCCCTGTTCGAACCGGCCCACGTACGGGCCAAAGCGAGCGCCTCCAAGTCCCCAACCTCGGGATGGCACCTCGAGCGCAGGTTCCCCGTCTCACGCGGCCTTGCGCGCTGCTCTCACCGGTGGCTGGTCTTTCCTCCGCATAACATGTAGGTCAGCTCGTATAGCC
>CAYORZ010000281.1:0-3201 GCA_964406485.1 uncultured Gemmatimonadaceae bacterium
GGCTGGCGTAGTTGATCATCGACATCTGTCGACACTCCTTCGCCCCACGGGCTGCACGCCAGGCGGACGGCGCGACTCGATGATGACGCGGCGCAGGCGATCCTTCACCCACGACCCTCCTGGCAAGGAGCGGACATGTGCGGCGAACGGGTCGCCGACGGCGAACGGCCGCGAGGGCCGGACATCTCGAAGCCTAAAGGTCTTACGCCGGTGGGACGCTGGCAAGGTGGCCTCAGCCGACCTCGGCAAGCAGACCTTCGGCCTCACCTTCCATCCGCTCCAGGACCGCACGTGCCCGGTTGCGCAGGAGGCGACGGGGCTCCCAGGCGATGAAGTCGCGCAGGAGGGTGATATGGTCGACCGTGGCCGCTTCTCCTGCCATGTGTCCGAGGGCGGCGAGCCGTCGGAGGGCGTGGGGAGAGAAGAGATTCTTGCGGTGTCGGCTGATCTGGTCCCGCACGAGCCAGGCCCCGAGGGCGGTCGCGGCCGCGACGGCTGCCAGGGTGATCCCGGCGATCCTGGCGGTTCGGCACAATGCTTGGTCCGTCATCACATCTCCCGTCGTCCTGCCAGCGCTTCGGCCAGCGTGCTTCCGTCCACGTATTCGAGATCACTTCCGACCGGAATTCCCCGGGCGAGCCGGGTCACCCGCACACCCCGCGGGCGCAGCAGCCCTTCCAGATAGACCGCTGTTGCCTCGCCCTCGACCCCCGAGCCCGTGGCGAGGATCACCTCGTCGGCGCCCTCCGGCCCCGAGCAGCGGGCGAGGAGCGCATCGATGCGAAGCTCGTCGGGTCCCACGCCGTCGAGGGGCGAGAGGTGACCGCCCAGGACGTGGTATCGCCCGCGGAACGCTCCGGTGCGCTCGATGGCCCCGACTTCGTGCGCCTCTTCCACGACGCAGAGTATCGACGGATCCCTCCGCGGATTGGAGCAGATCTCGCACCGCTCTTCTTCGGAGAAGTTTCCGCAGACGGAACAGGGGCGGATGCGGTCGGCCACCTCGCGGATCGCCGCGGCCAGCCGCCGCGCGTCGTCCGCCGACCCCTTCATCAGGTGGTGGACGAGGCGGAGCGCCGTCTTGGTGCCGATGCCCGGGAGCCTGGAAAACTCCGCGGTCAGCCCCTGGATGACCGACACCGGTGCGGTCCGACCGATCAGAAGAGGCCGGGAAGCGACATCGGGAGTCCCCCGGTCGCCTTGCGCATCTCCGCCTCGTACAACTCCTTCGCCCGCGCCTGGGCCTGATTGACGGCGGCCATCACGAGGTCCTCGAGCATTTCCACATCTCGAGGATCGACGCAGGCCGGATCGATCTGGACCTTGCGCACCTCCCCCTTCCCGTCAGCGGTGACCGACACCATCCCGCCCCCGGAAGAGGCAGTGACCGTCTGTTGGTCGAGGCTCTCCTGGAGCTTCGACATCCGGGCCTGGAGCTGCTGGCCCATCTGCATGATCTGTTCGAGGTTCGTCATCGTCCGTCCAGAAGTTCGAGATCGAGTTCTTCTACCGCGTGGGCGAGGGCGGGTTCCTGCCTCAGGAGTTCCTGGAGGCGGGACTCGCGGACTGCGTCGCGGGTGATCCGGTCGCCCCCCCTGCTGACGCCCTCCGCCTCTTCGGTCACCCACTCGAGGGTGACGTCCGCACCGAGGGCAGCGGCGAGGGACTCCTCGAGCGTTCGCCGCTCGTCGGGGCGGCTCCGGATCCGCTCGGCCGCGGCCGGGGGGAGCGCGACCCGGACCGTCGTGCCCGATCGCTCGACCGTGGCCGCCCGCAGGAAGGCCGACATGCCGGGGGGCACGCCCCTCCCGCCGTCGACCACGGCCGTCCAGGCAGCGGCGAGCGTCGGGGGCCGGCCGCGCGGGGAGGGAGCGCTGCTCCGGGGGGGAGGCGGCGGACTCTCGACCGCGGCGTCGCGCCCTCCCGACGAGGGGCCCGGACCGCCTGACTGCCGGGGCGCAGGCGTCGCTCCGGCTTTCGGGGCCGGCGGCGGGCGATCCGCGGCAGGGGAGGCGGCGGGGCGAGAGAGCGGCTCCGCGGCCGGCTCGCCCCCCTCAGGAGGGTCCGACGCGACCGGGGCACCCCCCAGGCCCCGGATCAGCTCCTCGAGTTCCACGGTCCGGTCGAGGTAGCTCAGGCGAAGGAGGAGCATCTCCAGAAGGAGCCGGGGCTGCCCGCTCCGTCGGAGGCTGCCCCCGCTCTCCACCTCGGAAGCCAGCGCCAGCATCCGCACCAGGTCGCCCGCCGCGAAGCCGCCCGCCCGCTCCTCGAAGGCCTCGGCGAGGTGCGGGGGGAGGTCGGGGAGGGCCTCGACGCCCGAGAGGCGGAGGCGGAGCACGATGCGGAGCACGTCGACCAGGCCGTGGTAGAACTCCACGAGGTCGTACCCCTCGTCGAGGAGTCCCTCGACGAAGCCGAAGATCTCGCCGTGCCGCCGCTCGCGGAGCAGGTCCAGGAGGGCGAGGTAACGCTCCTCCTCTACCAGCCCCAGGACGCGGCGCACACTTTCCGTGTCGAGTTGGCCGCCCCCCATGGCCAGCACCTGATCCAGGATCGAGAGGGCGTCGCGCATCCCGCCATCGGCCTTGCGGGCGAGGAGTCGCAACGCCTCGTCGGAGGCCGTGTGCCCTTCACGCTCCAGGACGGACTCGAGCCGGGTGACGATGCCGGAGACCGCGATCCTGCGGAAGTCGAAACGCTGGCAGCGGGAGAGGATCGGGGCCGCCGTCTGCTGGATCTTCTGCGGCTCGGTGGTGGCGAAGATGAAGATCACCCGGGGCGGCGGCTCCTCCAGGATCTTGAGGAGGGCGTTCCACGCCTCCCGGGTGAGCATGTGCGCCTCGTCGACGATGTAGATCTTGTAGCGTCCCTCCTCGGAGGGGGCGTAGTACGCCCGCTCCCGGAGGTCCCGGGCCGCGTCGACACCCCGGTTGGAGGCCGCATCGATCTCGATGACGTCGAGGGCCGTCTGCCCGCTCCAGATCCGTTCGCAGGAGTCGCAGACCCCGCAGGGCTCCCCCGTGTCGGTCCGGTCGGGGCAGTTCAGGGCCATGGCGAGGACCCGGGCCAGGGTCGTCTTTCCCACGCCGCGAGGACCACAGAAGAGGTAGGCATGGCCGACCCGGTCGCCGGCGACGGCGCGGCGCAGCGTCTCGGAGACGTGCTCCTGGGTCGAGACCTCCGCAAAGGAGCGGGGCCGGT
>CAYORZ010000282.1:0-3198 GCA_964406485.1 uncultured Gemmatimonadaceae bacterium
ACCGACCGCGGGTCGAGTAGGTGAAGTCGGCCCCGTAGCCGCTCGAGCCGCGCGGATTCGTGTAGAGCACGAACATGCCCGCGCCGGTGATGTTGTGGAACTCGTCGAACCACCCCTCGCCGTAGGCCGAATGGGGTCCGCCGTGGATGTAGAGGACGAGGGGGTAGGTCTTGCCCTCGGTGTAGCCATGCGGATACTGGAGCCAGGCCTCGATCTCGAGTCCGCCCACCGACTCGTAGGTGAAGCGCTCGGCCTCGGGCCAGTCGATCTCGGCGTTGAGTTCGTCGTTGAAGCCGGTGAGGCGACGCTCGTTGGAGCCGTCGATGTCGGCAATGAAGAGCTCGGTGGGCTCATGCACCGACGTGGCCACGAAGGCCACCCGACGGTACGCGTCATCGAAGCTGAAGCCGTTGATGCGGCGACGCCCCCCGATGACTTCCTGGGGCTCTCCCCCCTGGGGGTCGACATGGAAGAGGGCCGTGCGCCCCCCGATGGCGGCGCTCATGATGAGGTAGCCGTCGTCGGACCACTCGACGGACGCCGGCTCGTACTGCCAGTCGCCCAGGAGGTTGCGCGGCTCGGAGTTGCCGTCGACGTCGACCACCCAGAGGCGGTTCGACGAGGTGCGTTCGAAGCTCGACACGAAGGCGATCGAACGCGAGTCGGGTGACCAGAGCAGGCGTCCCTCACTCCCGTTCTGGGCGGTGAGCCGCCGGGGCTCGCCCCCCTCGGCCGGCATCACGAAGATGTCGGAGTCGTTGCGCGGGGCCTCGTCGCGCTCGGCCAGGTAGGGAAGCAGCGAGAGGGAGTCGCGCATGCGGGCGAGTTCCTCGTCGCTTCGGAACTCGGGGTCGGCGGTGAATGCGATCCACCGTCCGTCGGGCGAGACGGTGACGCTGCGATGCGAGTAGTCGGTATCGGTGAGCTGGCGCCGGCTGTCGGGATCGCCCGGCACCTCGCGGAAGATCTGCGCGGGGCGGATCTGCCGCTCCTCGCGCGCGTTGGGCACGTACCCTGCGCCGTTGCGCTTGTAGCCGGTGTCGACGATGTGGCGGCCGTCGAAGCGGTCCGGATCGAGCGGGCGCGTGATCGCCCCGAACGGCGGGCGCGCGGTGGCCGGCATGGCCCGGTAGGGATCGGACCCGGCGCTGGCAGACGCGCGGGGCGACGCGCCGTCGTCGGCCGGGCGGGCGCTCACCACGAACGAGCCATCGGCGGGCATCGCCCCCGAAGGCACGTTGTCGGGCTGGAAGGCCTCACCCGCGCGCCCGTCCATGTGGAGGGCCCAGGTGCTGCCGCTCCCGCCGGGACGCTGCGAACTGAAGTAGAGCAGGCTCCCGTCGGGCGACCAGCGGGGGTTGGAGCTCTCGGTGCCGGGCGAGGTGAGCCGCCGCAGCCCCTCTCCGTCGGCGCCGACGATCCACACCTCGGAATGCCGCCGGTTGTTGGCCTCGTCGACCGTGGTGACGGTAAAGGCAACCTGGCTGCCATCCGGCGAGAGGGCCGGAGACGACAGGGTGGTGAGACGGTACCAGTCCTCCGGCTGGAACGCGCGGCCCTGGGCCGCCCCCATCGAGGGGAGGAGAACCGCCAGGGCCACGAGGCTGGCGGCGAGAAGAGACGGACGATAGCGCATGGTGGTACGGGGCTCCGGGGTGGATGCCGACACGACGCCGAACCGCGATGGCCGGCAACGGACACGATGGCTACAAGGTCTGTCGTCGAGGGCCGTGGGTCAAAGGGGGGGCGGTCAGGGCGTGATCCCGATTGCGGCCAACCCCGCCCGCACCACCTGTGCATCTTCGGAGCCGCGCGCTCCGCTTGCCGTCATCGCCCCGACCACTTCCCCGCCCCGCCGGATCAGGTAGCCGCCCTCCCAGGTGACCGCGCCCTCCATGGGCTCGATACGCCCCGCCTCGACGGCCGCCGCGTAGTCGGCGGTGCTCATGCCCGACCGGAGCACGGTGTGCACCTTGGCCATCGCGATCTCGTGGGACCGCGCCGCGGCCCCGCCGAAACGCCGCAGCACAAGGGGCACTCCCTCGGCGTCGGTGATCACGATGGTGAGGTTCCACCCATGCGCGCGCGCCTCGGCCTCGGCCGCGTCCATCGCCGTGCGCGCCTCGTCGAAGGTGAGGGGTTGAGCGGCGTGGGCGGGGGCGGCGGTCGCAGCAAGCAGGAGGAGCGCTGCGGCGAGGGCGGTGCGAGCGGGGGTGATCAGCGACATGAACGTTCCGGCGGTGGTCAGCATCCCGTGATCCGCAACGGGCGAGAGGGGGCGGGTCGGCTGCGACCCAGAATCGAGCCGATGCGGCTCCGTGCCTCGTCTTCGACGCGCTGCTTCGCGGCGTTTTCGGCTCGCTGCCGAAGGAGGCCGGCGGCGACCCCGACCAGCGCCGATCCCGGCGCGGCGCGCTCCACATGGATCATGGTCTCGGCCGCCTGCTCGTAGGCCCCGCGGTCGAGATAGCAGAGCGCGCGCGAATAGGCCAGCACCGTCTCCACGTCGTCGATGCGGTTGGCCTCCTGCTGCTCCCGCAGCCGGGTGCGCTGGTCTTCGGTAAGCACCAGCCCCAGCCCGTCGATGAACACCTCCGCCAGCTGCTGCTGCAGCTCGAAAAGCCGGT
Organism: uncultured Gemmatimonadaceae bacterium; assembly: GCA_964406485.1. Classification (GTDB taxonomy): domain Bacteria; phylum Gemmatimonadota; class Gemmatimonadetes; order Longimicrobiales; family Gaopeijiaceae; genus Gaopeijia. The sequence goes on from CAYORZ010000282.1 coordinate 2,628, forward strand.
CCGCTGGCCCGGCCACGTCGGCTGCCTTCACGATCTCGGCCGTCTCGACGTCGGCGATACGCGTGTCGAGGAGCACCGACTCGTCGACACTGCCGATCGCGCCCGTGACCACCAACTCGGCCCCCACCATCAACCCCGTGGACTGCGCCGTGGCGGGATCGACGTGGGCGGACTGCTGGAACTCGAGCTCGTTGGCGAGCTCCTCCAGGCGGTCTCGCTCCACCAGACGGATCTCGTCGAGCACCGAGAGGTCGGAGATCATCATGGCGGCCAGCCCCCGCCCCAGGTTGTCGTACTTCGGCTGCCCGGTCTGGTTCTCGAAGCGAAGCACCGCAACCACCCGGGGCTCCTGCGCAGCGGCGCCCGTCGGCCACAGCGCCCCGACCGCAGCGACGGCGGTCACGACGGCGACCCACACCGCGGCCGCGGTGGTGCCCGGGGCCCGCGGGGCGCGCGGGGCGCGTCGAACGGTACGAGCAGGGCGGCAGGACATGGGACTCCCGGTTGGCGGGGTGAGGGCTACCTGCAAGGTAGGCGTGGCAGGAAGCGGGCAGCAAGCGGAAATCCCTCC
>CAYORZ010000283.1:0-3191 GCA_964406485.1 uncultured Gemmatimonadaceae bacterium
TGCCCGGCAGGCCGACTACCTCATTTCCCGAGGGGAGCGAGGATCTCCGCCCCCCGGGGGGCGGAGATCGCAGCTCCATCCGGGCGGCGCCTCTTCTCGCCTGGTCCGCAAGCGGAGTGCAGCGGCCAGCCTCAACCGGGGCTGGCCGCTTCCTGTTGGCCACCGGGGGCGGTACCACCGGATGGACGAAGGAGGTGGACGGGGTGCGGATCAACTTCGGCACTGTACTCCTGCTCGCGCGCTTCTACCCCAGCGCCACGGGCGGCTTCTTCCTCACCGCGGGACTCGGGGGCGGACAGGTGGGGCTCTCGCAGGGGAGCACCAGCATCAGCGAGAGCGGGGGGGGCGCCCTCCTCGGCCTGGGCTTCGACGCCCGCGTGGGGGCGAACTGGAGCATCACGTCCTACGCGAACTCCATCGGGATAAGCGACGCCGGCGGTGCCCCAACCATCCGGCTGTCCGCCGGCGGCGCCACCTACCCCCCCCCCCCCCCGCCGGGCGGGCTGGGGCGGGCCGGCGGGCCCCGCCCAGCCGCCGACCCGCTACTCAGTTCGAGGTCGTGGAGCGCCCGAGGCCGAAGCCGATGCCGCCGGTGGCGCGCAGCAGTCCGTCGCCCACCTCGAGGGTGGCGGCCCACCAGCCGGAGCCGCGGGGCCAGCGCAGCGACGCGCTGCCGACCACCCCCGACTGACTGTTGGCCAGACGGTAGCCGACGCCCAGCTGGAGGCGCTTTCCCTGGATGGGGAAGTCGAGGCCGCCCCGGAAGGTCAGCCCTCCGTCGAGACTCACGCAACGGGAGTCATTGACCGCCTCGCCGCTTTCGATGTCGCGACAGGTGTCCCCCCGACGCTCCACCCCGGAATCGCTGTTGCCGAAGCCGATGTCGGCCGCGGTACGCGCGAAGAGCAGGAGGGTGCGTACCTCGAGACCCGCGATCGCCGTCAGCCCCGTGAAGTCGCGCGCGTCGACGACGCCGAGCTCGAGGGCACCCGTGCTTTGCTGCGCCTCGGCGCGGGTGGGGGCCAGGGTGAGGAGCGGAAGAAGGAGCAGGAGGGGGACCGCGCTCCGGACGCTCGATCCGGTCCGGGCCCACGACGCAGACGCCGCGCAAGCCGCGGACCGCAGAATGGCATGTATCACGATGACGACCTCGAAGGGAATCGACCTACCGGGGAGCGACCGTCTCGCCCGAAGCGCGGCGATCGACTCCGCTACGCCGGTCGGTACCGGAGCGACGCTGCGGTCCCGTCCGCCGATCGGAAAGAGCGCGCCGCTCGATGGCAACCCGCAGCGACCGCCGCCGACGGATGCGGAGCCGCCGACCCACACCTTCCCGACGATCGGGAAGCTGCCGACGATCCCGCGCGGTGCGGCGATCGTCTTCGGGCCAGGGTGCGGGCGTGGGAAGCGGAGGCATCGGTCGGGAAGGAGGGACGCGCGATTCGTTCCGATAGTATACCCGAGGGGGAGGCCGCGAGGCCACCCCCCGCCCCCTCTTCACCCGGACCGGCTCCGGCGCCCGCGGCCCCCCGGCCGTTTCCGTCATGGCGCCCCCCCGGCCCGGGTGGCATCTTGGAAGGCATGATGAACTCGCTTCCGTGGGACACCGTCTGGCTTGGCGCGACGCTGGCCACTTTCGACCCCGCACGCCCCGGCCCCTGGGGCGAGGTGCGCGACTCTGCCCTCGGCGTGAAGAACGGCCGCATCGTCTGGATCGGGCGACTCTCCGACCTCCCGGCACCTCCCGACGAGGTCGCGGTCGAGGTGCGCTCGGTGCCGGGCCGATGGATCACGCCCGGCCTCATCGACTGCCACACCCATGTGGTGTTCGGGGGCAACCGCGCCAACGAGTTCGCCTCACGCCTCGAAGGGATGACCTACACCGAGATCGCCCGCGCCGGCGGAGGGATCCGGAGCACGGTGGCGGCCACGCGCGCGGCCAGCGACGAGACGCTGCGCACGACGGCCGAGGAGCGGCTGCGCGACCTCGCGGCCGAAGGGGTGACGACCGTCGAGGTCAAGTCCGGATACGACCTGACCCTCGATGGCGAAATCCGGATGCTCGACGTCGCCCACGCGGCCGGCCGCCGGGCCAATATCGCCATCCAGGGCACCCTCCTCGCATTGCACGCGCTGCCCGACGAGTTCGCGCAGGATCGGGCGGCGTATATCGAGATGGTGGCGCACGAGATGGTCCCTCGGGCCGCGGCCGAAGGTCGTGCCCGCCAGGTCGACGCCTTCGTCGAGGGGATCGCCTTCACCGCCGACGAATGCGAACCCGTCTTTCGCGCGGCCCGCGAGGCAGGACTGGGACTTCGGGTCCACGCCGACCAGCTGACCGACGCGGGGGGCGCCGAGCTGGCGGGACGGTGGCAGGCCGCGAGCGCCGACCATCTGGAGCGCACCTCCGAGGCAGGGGTGCAGGCCATGGCGGAGGGGGGATGCGTCGCGGTACTCCTCCCGGGCGCGTACGTCACCCTCCGCGACGACCAGCCGCCGCCGATCGACGCGATGCGGAAGCACGGGGTGCCGCTGGCCGTCGCCAGCGATCTGAACCCGGGGTCCTCTCCCTTGCGGTCGCTCCGCACGGCGGCCGCCCTCGCGTGCTCGGTCTTCGGACTCACTCCGGCCGAGTCCCTCGCGGGGGTGACCCGCGAAGCGGCCCGCGCCCTGGAGCTCGTGGACCGCGGGGTGCTCGAGGTCGGACGCCGGGCCGATCTGGCGATCTGGGAGGTGGACCGCCCCGAGGAACTCGTCTACTGGGTCGGCGGACGGCTCCTCGAGGGACGGGTGGTCGAAGGGATCGAGGACGGGGTCTAGCCGATCCCGCCCCCCCCGCCCCGGCGAGTCGGGGGCGGCGCAGACCGCGTCGGCGGCGGTGCGGAGCGGGTGGGTGTGGCCCGAGTCGGCGTGGTGGAGCGCGCCGGGGTCGCACGTGAAGGGGTCGACCGCGTGGGCGTGGCCCGCGTCGGCGTCGTGGAGCGGGCCGGAGCCGGCGTCGCCCGCGACGGGGTGGCCGACCGTGTGGGCACCGCCCGAGACGGAGCGCTGGGGGCCGTGGACCGCGTCGATGGGCGGGAAGGCGCAGGCGCCGCCGCCGCACCGCTACCCCGGCTCGGTACTCCGACCCCCCCGCGCTGCATCGGCGCCGGGGTCGACCGGGTCACGGGAGACGACGGCCGGTCGGGCTG
>CAYORZ010000284.1:0-3179 GCA_964406485.1 uncultured Gemmatimonadaceae bacterium
TCCGCGACGACGGGTGGCGCGGGGGAACCGTACCCGATGCAGGGTCGTAGCATGCCCATGGACGAGATCCGGATTCCCAACGACGCCACCTACACCCCGGTCGCCCTCACCGACCTGATCGTGGCGGCGCCTCTGGCGGCGCGACTCCTCCTGGGCGCCACCCTGCCGGGACGCGTGGTCCAGGCCGCCGCCCTCGGCATCTACGCCGGGAGCGTCGCGAAGGACTGGACGGTGCGGCAGGGGATGCGCCGGATCGACTTCCGCGCCGAGTTCGGGGCCGACGTCGACCACCTCGTCCCGCAGACGCGCGACGACCGGTGGCGGGAAGTGCGTGACCTCGCGGTGCTCCTCAACCACGACTGGACCCCGGAGCGTCGGCCCCGCCGGACCGTCGCGGTTCAGGTCAACCGACACCTCACCGAATACATCGCCTCGATCACGGGGCAGCGCGTCGAGACGAGTTCCGAGATCCGCTCGGTCACCCTCGCGTCGCTCGTCTTTCCCTTCGCCGTGGGGGCGTGCGACATCCTGAGCGGCGATGTGGCGATCTTTCGTGACACGGGAATCTTCGAGCCGCACATCATCGCCCACGAGTTCGTGCACCGGAAGGGATACTTCAAGGAACTGCACGCGCAGGCGCTGGCGTACCTCGCGCTTCGCGGATCGGGGGATCCCCTCTTCGTGCAGGCGGCCCGGGCCGAGCGGCTGCACCGCCAGCTCCGCGCCCTCACGGGGTCCGACCCCGATGCTTTCCAGGAGGCGGTCGAGGGGGCGGGACTCCGCACCGAACTGCGCGACGCCTTCGTCGCCCTCAAGCCCGACCCCGGCCCGCTCGAGGCCGGCATCACCGAGGCGATGAAGCAGGTGTACGACCTGCGGCTCCGCCTTACCGGACAGAACGGCCTCTCGGATTACGACGTCGGCTTCACCGACTTCCTCCACACCTTCGCCCACTCGACCGGGGCGCGGCAGCCGCAGGAGCAGGCCGAGGCCTGACGATACGACGCGGCCCCCGCACGGCTGGTCGCCGGCGGGGACCGCGGAATCCCCGGAAGGGGAGGGCGCGACTCAGACCATCTCGATGTCGTAGCGCAGCCGCCAGTTGCTCATCTCTTCCGGATCTTCCGACCCCTCGTCGGACGGCACGTACTTGCCGAGCCACCCCGCGCAGTCCCCGCTGAAGTCACGGTGATAGCTGTCGAGGTGATCGTTGGCGGAGAGGGTGTCGATCTCCTCGCCGAAGATCTGGATCGACATCGTGTCGCCCGGCTCCCCCTCGAAGATGATCCGGTCGATCTTGTCGACGCGGCTGAAACGGGGGTGGTCGGAGATCTCCCAATGCCCCTCCTCGGGCAGTCGATGCTCCACCGTCACTGGGCCCGTCGTCACCCTCGTCCGGAAGAAGAACTCGCCGTATTCCTTGTAGAACGGCTCGAGGTTGTCCTTGACCTGGATCCAGCGCAGGATGACGCGGATCCGCTTTCCGGCGTTGACCCCCATGCAGGCACTCCTGATGAACGGTGAGCAGTTGTCGGGGGAGATGTTACGCCACGCCCCGAACGTCGGTCAAGCTAATGCGATCAGCCGCTACTTCGAAATGCTTGTCTGCGGCCGATACTGCAGGATACTGTGAAGTCGTGTCCGTCTCCTGCCCCTCCGGATTCCTCGGGGGACGCCTTCAGCCCCCCAGCGGCGTCGGGGAGAACTCGCATGCAGTTCCGCTTCATCTACCTCGACCGCGACGGGGTCGAGACCAGGGTGGAAACGCCCGACGACCTTCGCCGTTGCGTGGAGGGAGGTCTCGTCGGGGAACACACCGTCCTCTACGACGCCCATACGGGGGAGTGGGGGCCAGCGCACGCCCACAGCGTCTACCGCGAGATCGTGGGACTTTCGAGTGGCGAGGCCTCGCCCGGTGAGGCCTCGCCGATCGACACCGGGGGACTCTCCCTCTCCGACGAGATGCCCGACACGATCGGGCGCTTCCTGGAGCGTCGTGCCCAGGAGCGGCGGGAGGAAGAGGGACTGCGCCCCACGGCGCTCGACGGCTTCGCGGTGGTCGACGAGAACACGGTGTGGCAGCGGGCGGACGAGGGTCCACGGCGCCCGCCCCCCGAGCCGCCCGCCCCCTACGACGCGAAGGGCGAGAGCGGCTCCGACCGCCCCGCCCCCCGGCCGGTCACGGTGCAGGTCAACGCCGCGGGGGGGCAGGCCCGCCGCCGGAGGCGCACGACCGCCTTCCTGGCCACGGCGGTGGGGGTGGTCGCCGTCCTCACGGGCCGGACGATCCTCGGCGGGGTCCAGTCGAGTGAGGTGAGCGACGCCGCAGTGGACACCGGCCCGCCCCCCGCGGCCAACCCCGTCCTCGAGGCGCAGATCCGCGACGCCGAAGGGTCGGCGTTCCAGTACATGATGGTGGCGATGGACTCGCTCCGCACCGTTCATGACGTGACCGGGGGTCCGCGGGAGTGGCTCTCGGGGCACTACCTCGCCCACGCGTCGCAGTACGACGACGTGCAGCGGTGGTGGGAGCGCTACCGCGATTACGTGGCCGAGCTCCGCGCCCGCGACGAGGAACTCTTCCGGCGCGGCTTCGTGGAGCGGCTGGAGCGCTCCGGGCTGGAAGGGGCCGTGCTCTCGATGCGGCTGGCCCGTGCGACCGAGGAATTCCGTGAGACGGGCCCCGCCCGCGACACCGTCTACGAGGGCATGGCCGCGATGGCCGCCGCCGCCCTCGAACTGCACACCCTCCTCGTGGAGCGGGAGGCCGACATTGCCTACACCCCCGTCCGTCCGGGAGTGGTCACCCGCGATCCGGTGGTCGAGGCGGTTCCGACCGACGACGCCCTGCGGCAGCAGATCTGGTCGACCCTCGACCGTCTCTTTGCCGGGATGGACGTCGTGCTGGGAGGGGTACCGGGGAGCGGGGAGCAGCTGAGTGACGCTGCCCTCGAGGGCATCCGCGGCACCCTCCAGCGCGACTTCCCCTGAGTCCGGGCAACCCGTTCGCAGCCGGGCGTCACCTGCCGCCGTCCCCGCACGCGCGCGGCACCGTCGTCAGAAGCGCCAGGCGAGCCCGACGACAGGGAGGATCGTGCGGCGCGCCAGCGGCGTGAGTTCCCCGTCTCGCCACGGCTCGAAGTAGTAGAAGAGGGCGTCGCGCCGGTCCAGGGCGTTCA
>CAYORZ010000285.1:0-1637 GCA_964406485.1 uncultured Gemmatimonadaceae bacterium
CGCGCCTCGAAGACCCCGAAGGCGCGGGGGCGGCAGAGTACCTGATCGTGGGCGGCACCCCCGAGGGGCGGGGCGTCGTGACGTCGGCCTCGTACTCCTGCCGACGCTTCGGGGTGCGCTCGGCCATGCCGACGGGCCAGGCCCTCCGCCTCTGTCCACAGGCCATGGTCGTGCCGGTCTCGCGCCGGGCGTGCTCGGAGCGGAGCCGGCGGGTGCGCGAGGCGCTCGAGCGGCTCTCGCCCGTCGTCCAGCAGGCATCGATCGACGAATTCTACCTCGACCTGGGCGGCACCGAGCGGCTCCTGCGGGGGGAATCGCTCGCCGGCACCGCCCGCCGCATCCAGGCCGCCGTCCTCGAGGCGAGCGGGATCCGCATCTCGCTCGGCGGGGGGACCAACCGGCTCATCGCCAAGCTGGCCGTCGCGCGCGCGAAACCGGCCGGCGTGCACATCGTCGCTCCGGGGGCGGAAGCGGACTTCGTGGCGACCCTCGACCTCGAGTCGATTCCGGGATTCGGGCCGAGCCTCATGCGCGCCCTCCGGGACCGGGGACTCCGAAGCGTGCGCGACGTGCGCCGTGTCGACCCGGCGTGGCTGGTGCGGTGGTTCGGTGAGGCGCGGGCGCAGTGGCTGCTCGAGCGCGTCGAGGGGCGGGACTCCACCCCGGTTCTCGCCCGCGAGCCTCGCCGTTCGGTGAGTTCGGAGCGCACGTTCCACCGTGACCTCACGGCGCACGACGCCCTCGAGCGCGAACTGCTGCGCCTCACCGTTTCGGTGAGCGCGGCCCTGCGCAAGGAGGGGCTCCGCGCCCGCACGATCACCGTGAAGGCGCGCGACGCCGACTTCACCACGCGGCAGCGGAGCACGACCGTCGCCGAGGCAGTCGAGTCGGAGACCGCGATCTACCCCCTCGCGCAACAGCTGCTCGCCGACCTCCGCCGCCACCGTCGCACCCCCGTGCGGCTCCTCGGCGTCGGCCTGAGCAATCTGGAAGAGGGGGACGCCCCGCGGCAGCTCGCCCTCTTCGACGCCGGACCCTCCGGGACCGAGTCGGAACGCGACCGGCGCCTCGCCCACACCGTCGACGCGCTGCGGGGCCGCTTCGGCCGCGACGCCGTCCTTCCGGGGCGCATCGTTCCGCCTCCCGCCCCCGGCGACGCCGACAGCGACGCCCAGGGGTCGCGCGAGGGGCGCCCCGAGGAGCCCCCCGACCGATGAACGCCCCACCCCTCGCCCTCGATCGGCCGCCCCTCCTGATCGGGATGATCCACCTTCCGCCGCTCCCCGGGGCGCCCCGCCATACCCTCGCGATGACGGCGATCCTGGAGCGGGTGGAACGCGACGCCCGGGCCCTCGTCGGGGCCGGCTTCGACGCCCTCCTCGTCGAGAACTTCGGCGATACGCCATTTCACACCGAGCAGGTCCCGCCGGTGACGGTGGCATCGCTCACGCGGGCAGTGGCGCGGGCCATCGCCGCCGCCCCCGGGGTGCCGGTGGGCGTCAACGTGCTCCGCAACGACGCCCGCGCGGCGCTGGGGATCGCGGCCGCCACCGGAGCCTCGTTCATCCGCGTCAACGTGCACACGGGAACGATGTTCACCGACCAGGGGCCGCTGGTCGGGCGGGCGTGGGAAACCC
>CAYORZ010000285.1:1647-3160 GCA_964406485.1 uncultured Gemmatimonadaceae bacterium
CCTGCGCCTCCGCCGCGCCCTGGGGCTCGAGCGGTGCGCGATCCTGGCCGACGTCCTGGTGAAACATGCAGTACCCCCCGGAGGTATCACTCTGGAGGACGCCGCCCTCGATCTGCTGCACCGCGGGGGCGCGGACGGCCTCATCGTCTCGGGAGTCGCCACGGGCCGACCGACCGACCCCGACGCGATCGGCCGCCTTCGCGCCCACCTTCCCGAAGCCGCGATCCTGGTGGGGAGCGGGACCACCCCCCAGTCGGCGCCCACCCTTGTCGCGGCCGGAGCCACGGGACTCATCGTGGGCTCCTGGGTCCAGCAGGACGGCCAGGCGGGCACGGGAGTGGACGCCGAGCGCGCCGCACTCCTCGCCCGGTCCCTCGATGACCATTCAATTCGGCGTCCGCGCTGATAGATTAAGCCATGAACAGAAATCCCGACCCGGTACAGTTCGACCTTCGACGGTGGCGCACCCACCTGACGCGGGCGATCGTGCGGCGCTGTCCCCACTGCGGATCCCGCGGGCTCTTCGACCGCTGGGTCGTCATGCGCAGGAGTTGTCCGGGGTGTCACCTCACCCTCGATCGCAACGAGAACGACTACTTCCTCGGCAGCTATGTGGTGAACTTCATCGTCGCCGAGTTCGTGATCCTGATCGTGAGTCTGGGCCTGGTGATCTACACCTGGCCCGAGGTCCCGTGGACCGGCATCAAGTGGGGCGTCGCGCTCCTCATGATCCCGGTGCCGATCTTCTTCTACCCGATCGCCAAGACCCTCTGGCTCGCGATCGACCTGAGTCTGCGCCCGCCGATCTGGTCCGACTTCGCCGGCCACGGCGAAAACGAACCGCACGCCCCGGTCCCCCACGACGCCGTCGCGCTTCCCTGAACGAAGGGGGGACCGCAGGCCGGCAAGAGGGGCACCCAAGAGTCGGCAAGGGGGACCGCAGGGGTCAGCGAGGGGGGGCACAACAGGGAAGGCGCCGGGAGGAATCCACCTCCCGGCGCCTTCTTCATGCCTGCCCGCCCGGGGCGGCCGGACTCCGACCGCCCCCCCGCACCCCGCGTCAGGCGGGGTCGGGCGCGGGGTCCAGGAGGTGCGCGGAGAGCGCCTCGAGCACCATCTCGTGTGCCCGCTGGGCGATGTCGCCGAGCGAAGGCTGCTCGTTGAACATCTCGCGCGCCCGGGCCTCCAGCTCGTCCAGCGACGGGAGGTGCGGAAGGGTGAGTGCCTCCAGCCGCGCTTCGGCGTCTTCGCGGGCGCGTCGGGCGAGGTCGCGGAGGTCGTCGAGCACATGGCTACGCTCCCACCGCTCCTGCAACTCGCGGGCGAGTCCTTCGACCGGAACGGTCGCGGCCAGCTGCGCCGCCACCCGCTCCAGCACCTTCCGTCCGGGCGGCTGCACATTCTGCAGCACACGCTCGGGCGGCGCCCGGAGGTCCCATACGAGGCCCAGCCACGACATGGCCTTCAGCACGTAGTACGAGATGTCGATCTCGTACCACCGCCACCCCTGCGC
>CAYORZ010000286.1:0-3141 GCA_964406485.1 uncultured Gemmatimonadaceae bacterium
TGATCTTCACCGGTACCGGCTGCTCGAGGAGCTTGTTGCCCTCCGTCCATCCGAACATGTAGCCGACGATGGCCACCACCCCGTTCACGGTCCAGATCCCGAGCTGCCACCAGGCGAGGCGCTCGGAATACAGCTCCGCGCGGGACTCCTCGGGGACGACGTAGTAGGCGGCCCCCATGAAGCCGGTCAGGACCCAGACGATCAGCAGATTCGTGTGGATCGCCTTCGTGACGTCGAAGGGAAGGATGTCGATGAGGGGATCGGGGCCCAGATACTTGGCCGCGCTGAGCAGCCCGAAGGTGAGCTGCAGCCCGTAGAGAAAGAGGGCGACCGCGAAGTAGGCGTAGGCGACCCGCTGGGAACGGTATCTCATGGATCCTCTGGGGTTACCGGAGAGTCAGGAGGTATTCGACGAGGGCGCTCACCTGGGCCTCGTCGAGGAGCTGGTCGTAGTTGTCCGGCATGAAGGACCGTCCGCCGCCGGAATAGATGGGGCCGGGCACGAGGTAGGCGCCCGGCTCCAGGATCGATTCGCGAAGGTATTCGGCGGCGTTGGTCGCACTCCCGGTGTAGTCCCCGCTGGCGAGGATCGAGTCCGCCCGCGCCGCGATTCCGGCCAGCGAGGGGCCGGCGAGCTCGACGCCCGGGGTGGTGGAGTGACACGCCGAGCAGGCGGCGGGTGTCTGGCCGAAGTAGGCCTGACCCTGCGCCACCGGGTCGTCGCCGGGTGGCGCGTCGCCCGGTGCAGCCGCGGGCATCCCGAACGAGCCGCCGGTCACCATGATGGGCCGGGGCGGCCATCCCTGGTTGTCGATCATCGAGACCCAGTCCAGGAAGGCGAGCACCTGGGCGATCTCCTCATCGGTGAGGTTCGGATTCGGCATGAGCCGGCGGTGGCGCTCCTCGGAGTAGAACTGCGAGGGGTCCTGCAGGAACGCGGTCAGATACGGGATCCCCCGGTGCTGGGTGATCTTGGTGAGGTCGGGTGCGTAGTACGCTCCTTCGCCCAGGAGGGTGTGGCAGTTGATGCAGTTCTGCTTGTGCCACACATCCTTCCCGGCGCTGACCTCGGGGGTGATGAGGTGGGCGTTGGTGAGTTCGTCGAACTGCCGGTGGCTGTCGAACGTCATCAGCAGGAAGATCGCCGCGAAGACGAGGGTCCCGATGATGAAGAAGAGCCGGGTCTGTCGCTTGGTCATACCATGATCTCCGTCCAGTTCGCGATCCCGATGCCGATCGCGTAGACAGCGGCGGCCACCATCGCGACGAAGACGATCCAGAGCAGGATCCGGCGAGTGTTGCGGAGGGACGACATGCTCGAGTCCGGGTCGGGAGGGAAGGCAGGCTCCAGCGGGCAAGGAGGGAGATATCGAGTAGGTCATGAGGATGTCAAGTAATTCCCTCCTCGCCCCCCCGCCGCGGGCGATGCCCGCGGGCCGGAGCGGGGGGGAACGCGGGTCGGCGGTCGGAGTAGATTCCCCCCGTTCGCCCCACGTCCCTTCTGTTTCCGTCGACGTCGCCATGCACCTCACTGCCACCGCCCGCTACGCCCTCAAGGCGGTGGTCGCTCTGGCCCGCCTCGAGACGGACGGTCGCGCTGCGGTCCCCATGGCCGAGATTGCCGGAGTCACGGGGGTCCCCCGCAACTATCTCTCGAAGATCCTGCACCGCCTCACGGTGGAAGGGGTGCTCCGCTCCACCCGGGGTCCCGGGGGGGGATTCTCGCTCGCGGTGCCGGCCGAGACGCTGCTCCTGGCCACCGTCATCGCCCCGTTCGGCACCGACGGCCGGGGGATCCTCTGCCTGCTCGAGGACCGTCCGTGCGACCTCGACCGTCCCTGCGTGGCCCATGACGAGTGGGTCGGGGTGGCGCGGGTGGTGGCCGACTTCTTCCAGACGATGACCGTGGGGCAGCTGGTCGCCGCGTCCTGAGGGCGGGATGGGGGGCGGCTTGCGCGGGCGGCGTCCCGTCGCCAAGCTGACCGGCGCGTCTCCTTGCCGGTCCCTTCCACCTGCTCAAGCTGATGACCCGACTCGTTCCCCACCTGCGCCTCACTCCCGCCCTGCTGGGGGCGGCCCTTCTCGCCGCCTGTGGTGGCAGCGATTCCGCCCCCGACGCTGCCTCCCTCTCCGAAGCCGATCTCGTCGAGCGCGCACGGGGGATCCACGAGCGGGTGATCACCCTCGACACCCACGTCGACATCAACGCCGCGAACTTCACGCACGAGCGGAACTACACCACCGACCTTCCCACGCAGGTCACCCTCCCCAAGATGGAGGCCGGGGGACTCGACGTCGCGTGGTTCGTCGTGTACACGGGGCAGGGGGAGCTCAACGAGGCGGGGTACGCCCGCGCCTACGAGCAGGCCATCGCCAAGTTCGACGGAATCCACCGACTGACCGAAGAGATCGCTCCCGACCGGATCGCTCTCGCCCTGACCTCCGACGACGTGCGTCGCATCGTGTCCGAAGGGAAGCTTGTCGCGATGATCGGCGTCGAGAACGGATACCCGATCGGCACCGACATCTCGCGGGTGCAGGAGTTCCACGAGCGGGGGGCGCGCTACCTCTCCCTGGCCCACAACGGCCACAGCCAGCTCGCGGACTCCAACACCGGCGAAGCGTCGGGCGAGTTCCTGCACGGCGGGCTGAGCGACCTCGGGCGTGAGGTCGTCGCCGAAGCCAACCGGTGGGGGATCATGATCGACGTCTCGCACCCGTCGAAGGCCGCCAACCTCGAGTCGATCGCCCTCAGCGAGGCTCCGGTGATCGCTTCGCACTCCTCGGCCCGGTCCGTCTTCGATCACTCGCGCAACCTCGACGACGAGGAACTCTTCGCCATTCGCGACAACGGCGGCGTCGTCCAGGCGGTAGCCTTCCGCGGATACGTGGATGGGGCGAAGAACACGGCGCACAACCAGGCGCGGCAGCGCATCGTGAGCGAGGTGGCGGCCGAGATGGAGTTCGACTTCCTCGGCGCCGACGGTCCGGGGCGGGCGTTCATGCAGGCGATGGCCGCCCTTCCCGAGGCCGAACGGGAGGCGCACCAGGCCCGCTACGAAGAGGTCCAGGCGGCGGCCGATGCGCGCATCGCCGCCGAGATCGGCGACCTGGCGCCCCCGGTCGACGTCGCCGACTTCA
>CAYORZ010000287.1:0-3105 GCA_964406485.1 uncultured Gemmatimonadaceae bacterium
GCGAGCGAACCTCCGGAATTCGTTGCATTGCTGAGCACCGGATCCGAAAGCATCTCGCTCACGGAGCGGTAATCCCACTCCTGAACGTGCCACGCGGACTGCTGCGCCGGAGGCGGCGGGGCCGGGGCCGGCTTCACCGTCACGTACGTCGTGTCGGCCTCACCACAGCAGAGTGCCGTGGCGATGAGCATCGCCGTCCCTGCGCCCACGGCCCTCACCGTTCCGTCACCCGAAACCGTGGCGACCGCGGTGTTCGACGAGCTCCACGAGATGGATGTCGATACCACATGGTCCCTGCTGTCATAGGCCACCGCCGTCAGGGGGTAGCGCTCCCCTACATCCATCGTGAATGATGCAGGAGAGGTGACCACCCTGGCAACTGCCGGGCCCTGGGGGGCCTCGATCTCGGTGGTCTGTCCCGTGGCAACATTCGACAGCGGCGCGTAGACGTTGGTGCCGTCGACCACCCGCCACGACACCATCTGTACATCATAGCGCGTGTCGGGATCGAGGCCGTCGATCACGCAACGGCGGGTGGCCCCGATGCGGTTGCCGATGATCGGCGAGTCACAGTCCTCACCCCGCAGGACCGCTGCCTGGCCCCACCCCCATCCGATGGGCGAGAGGGCGTAGCGGATCTGCGCGAGCGCGGGTTTGCCCGTGCCGTCGTCGACCTCCGTGTACTCGACGACCATGGACGTCTCGGCCGTCGAGACGACGCGGACGTCGGTGATGCGCTGCGGGTCGGCGTCGGCCACCGGCTCCTCGCGCTTCTCGACCGTGACTGTCGCGGTCGCGATCGCGTCACCGACGCGGGCACCGATGGTCGACTCTCCCCCTGCCACTGCGCTCACACTTCCGTTGCCGGAAACCGTGGCGACTCCCGTATCCGCGCTCCCCCACTCGATACCACTGGTCCCGGTGGGGTTGCCGAAGGCGTCGCGGGCGCTTGCGGAGAAGCGACCGGTGGCGCCCTCCTTCAGCTGCAGCGAGGCGGGCGTGATGGTGAGGGTCGCCGCGGCCCCCGCGCGCGCGGTGGCCGAGATCGTGGTCGGCTCATCAGCGTTGACCGAGCTCCTGCTCACCCCGACTGGCGACTCGAGCGCCGTCTCGAGGGACTGCACCCCGGCGCGGGTACCGAGGGTCCAGCGCACGGTCGCCCGGCCACGGGAATCGGTGAGCGCGCGCGACGGAGAGACCTCGCCGTCGTCGGAAGCGCTGAAGGTCACCGGCACTCCGGACAACGGCGCGCCACTCTGGTCGACCACGCGTACGACGACCGGGCTCGGGAGGCTGGCGCCCACCGTGCCGGTCTGGTTGGTACCCGATTCGGGCGTGACCCCCATGGGGACCACCGGAGGTGCGTCGGTCTTCCCCCGGGCCGAAGCCACAGGGCCGTACACCCGCGACCCGTCCTTCACACGGAAGGCACGGACGACGATGTCGTACTGCTGATCAGCGCTCAGGCCCGCGACGGTGCAGAGGGTACGCGAGCCGATCGCCGACCCCTCGATCGAGGCGCAGCTTCCGTCGGATACCGGGGTGGCGCCACTCCACCCCGAGCCGGCGCCGCCCTGGCGGACCTCGTACGAGGCGGCACTGCCGGTTCCGTCATTGACCTCACTCCAGCTCACCCGCAGCCAATCCTCGCCTGCGCCGTCGACGCGGAGGTCGGAGATCGCCGACGGGTCGGCCTCGACCACGACCACGGTCGAGTCCTGGGTCTTGTGCTGCCGCCAACGATCGAGGATCCAGGCCCGGATCATCACCCACCCCCAGCTCTCGGAGCGGATGACGCCATCCGCATTGACAGCCACGATTTCGCTGTTGGAGGTTTCCCATTCGACGGGAAGGTCGTCGACTTCGTTACCGAACTCGTCCCACCCCTGGACCACGACCTGGGCCTCGTCGCCGACCGCCATGGTGACGGTATCGACGGTGATCCGGATCTGGTCCACAGGGCCAGGAGCAGCCTCGGCCTGGAGACGGGTATCGCTCACGCCCTCCACCTGCACGGCCAGCGTCTGCACGCCCGCCTGGGGCCCGAGGGTCCACACGGTGCGGGCGCGTCCCTCGGCGTCGCTCATCGTCACGGGGTGGGTGGTCGTGCCTCCACCCTCACCGATGGCCCACGTTACCGCCACATCGGGAAGCGGCGCTCCGGCGGAGTCTCGCACCACAACCTGAAGGGGCTTCTGCAGGGCCTGTCCGACGGTACCCGCATACGCGACACCAGAGACGACGTCGGCCGTCGCAGGCATCACGATCCGGGGGGCTTCGCGCGTGGCCGCCGAGGTCGCGGCAGACGGTGCGCCGGGGACGATGCCCCCCGCCTCCGCCCGCTCGGTACCGACGACGAAGCGGTAATCGCGATCCGCTTCGAGTCCGTCGACCACGCAGGTGAGGGAACTGCCGACTGCGACCCCGCGGACGGGGTACGCACAGGATCCACTCCGGACAATCGTCCCCTGCGCCCACCCTCCGGGTCCATCGAGCACGCGAACCTGGTACTGGGCGGGCATTCCGCGGCCGTCCTGTACCTGCGTCCAGGTCAGTTCCACGGCACGGTGATTGAGGGCCTGAGAAGCAAGGTCGGTCACCGGATCCGGTGCGACCTTTTCAAATCGGTCGCCGGGCTCGACGCCGGTGACCTGGGAAGGCGCTCCACTGTCGCTACAGGCGACGAGCAGAGCGCTGAAAAATGCAAGAAAGAGTCCTTTGGGCAGAATGCGGCCAGAAACCGTCGGCCGCGCGCCTCCACGGGTGCGCATCTTCACTTTGGGGTCGCTCTCTGGGTTGGATCCGGAAGTCGCTCCGGATCGTGTTCCATGGGTGTAGCTGGCGGCCCGGCGAACAGGTCGTCGGATCTCGACGACGGAAGTCCCGTAGCTCTGCGTCACCGCCTTTCGACGGCTTTGCTCTTTTCAGCGACCTGGTTGGAGAATGACCCCCGGGAAGGCAGGATGCGTGCCACCTTTCCCGGTAACGCCCGTAGGCGCCAACTCATTGTGCTACTTCACATTACATCGCCGCACTAATGAAAGAAACCTTATGGTTGCCGCGGGATTGCGCAAATAGGTACGAGCGGCGGAAATCGCTTGCCGC
>CAYORZ010000288.1:0-1642 GCA_964406485.1 uncultured Gemmatimonadaceae bacterium
TCGGCGTCTACGCCCCCGGGGGCCGGGCGGCCTACCCCTCGTCGGTGCTGATGGGGGTCGTCCCCGCCCGGGCCGCCGGAGTGCGCGAGATCGTGGTCTGCTCGCCCCCCGGACCCGGAGGACTGCCCTCGCCGGTGGTTCTGGCCGCGACGGCGATCGGGGGAGCCACCCGTCTCTTCACGATCGGAGGAGCCGGCGCCATCGGCGCCCTCGCCTACGGCACCCGGTCGGTCCCGCGGTGCGCGGCCGTGGTCGGGCCCGGCAACCGGTGGGTGCTCGAAGCGAAGCGGCAGGTGGCCGGTGACGTCCGCATCGACGCCCCGGCCGGACCGTCGGAGGTGCTCGTCGTCGCAGACGAGGGGCTCGCGCGCCCCGACCGCCTCGCCGGCGAACTCCTCGCCCAGGCAGAGCACGACCCCGACGCGGCCGTCGCCTTCGTGACGACGTCGCCCGCCCTCCTCGACGCCGTCCGTGGCGCCCTCGCCGCGGCGGTCGCCGCCACCCCCCGGCGCGCCGTGGTCGAGGCCGCTCTCGCGCACCGCGGCGCCCTCCTCCTCGCGGCGGACCATGACGAGATGATCTCGTTCGCCGAACGGTACGCCGCCGAACACCTCGTCCTCTGCACCCGCGACCCCCACGCCGACCGGGCGCGCCTCCGTACCCCCGGCACCGTCTTTCTCGGCGAGGCGTCGTCGGTCGCTTTCGGGGACTACATGACGGGGGCCAACCACGTCCTCCCCACGGCCGGCAGCGCGCGCAGCTTCAGCGGACTCTCCACACCCGACTTCCTGCGGTCCTACACCTGGCAGGAAGTCACCCCGGTCGGGGCGGCCTCCCTCGCGGCGCCGGTGGCCACCATCGCCGAAGCCGAAGGATTCGCGGCCCACGCTGCCGCCGCCCGCCTCCGTGCCACCCCTCCGGAGAAAGTGGACTGATGAGTTCAGAATCTCGCGGTCCCTTCCCCCGCCCCGACTACCGCACCCTCACGCGGTATGTGCCCGAGCGCCCTCCGCTGGCGGTCGACCTGAGCGACAACACGAATCTCTGGGGCACCCACCCAGCGGCGCACCCCGTCGTGGGCGACGCCCCCCCCGACGCCCTCGCCCGCTACCCGACCCCGTACGCCGATGCCCTGCGCGATGCCGCCGCGCGTCGCCACAACGTCTCGCCCGACGAGGTCACGACCGGGTGCGGGTCGGACGACGTGCTCGACTCCCTCTGGCGGGCCCTGGCCGAAGATGGTGGCATCATCACCCACATCGCGCCCACCTTCTCGATGGTCGAGCCGCTCTCGCGGATGAACGGTCGAACGCCGAGGGCGGTCCCCTGGTCGCAGGCGCTCGCCGACCCCGAGCGGCTCTTCGACGCCGATCCCCTCATGGTCTACCTCTGCCGTCCGAACAACCCCACGGGCCATCACCCCCCGAGCGAGTGGGTCGAAGAGGTGCTCGCCATCGCGGGCGCCGACGGACCGGTCGTGCTGATCGACGAGGCCTACGCCGACTTCGCCGACGACGACTGGACGGCGCGCGCTGCGGCCCACCCCCGTGCCGTCGCGGTGCGGACCCTCTCGAAGGTCTTCGGTCTCGCGGGACTCCGGGTCGGATACGGGGTGGGATCGGCGACGCTCGTGGGAGAGATC
>CAYORZ010000288.1:1652-3104 GCA_964406485.1 uncultured Gemmatimonadaceae bacterium
AAGAGCCGCGGTCCCTACAAGGTGGGCCGGGTGGCCGAGGCCGCGGCGGTGGCCGCCGTCGACGACGACGCCGGGTGGGTGCCGACGACCGTGCGGGCCGCCGTCGAGAGCCGGGAGCGACTGCGCGCCGCCCTCGTCGAGCGGGGCACCCCGCCCCTTCCGTCCGCGGCGAACTTCCTCCTGATCCCGGTGCCGGAGGGGCGCGCGCTTCCGCTCGCGGAGTCGCTGCGGCAGGAGGGGGTGGGGACGCGCCCCTTCCCCGCCGCCCCCGACGTCGGCGACGCCCTCCGGGTGACGGTGGGTCCATGGCCGATGATGGAACGCTTCCTCGCCGCCTGGGACCGGGTGCGGGACGGGGGGGTCCGATGACGCCCCCGGCAGGCGACCGTCCGCTCCGGGTGGCGCTCCTCGACTATGGGGTGGGCAACCTGCACTCCCTCGCGAAGGCGCTGGAGGGGGGCGGGGCCCGGGTCGAGACGACGCGCGAGTGGAGCGCCGCGGTCGCGGCCGACGCCCTCGTGCTTCCGGGGGTGGGCGCCTTTTCTGCAGCCGCCCGCACGCTCGGAGCCGAGCGCCCGCACGTTCGCGCCGCCCTCGACGCGGGACTCCCCTGCCTCGGGATCTGCCTCGGTATGCAGCTCCTCTTCGAGGAAAGTGCCGAGGGAGAGGGGAAAGGCATCGGCCACTTCGCGGGTCACGTGCGTCGACTCGAGACCCGCATGGCGCCGCAGATGGGGTGGAGCTCCGTCGAGACGAGTGACGACGCCCTCTTCCGGGGACTTCCGGAACTCACCGCGTGGTACGCCCATTCCTTCGTCTGCGCGCCGGACGACCCGTCGGTCACCATCGCCCGCACCCGCCACGACGACGACCTCTTCCCCGCCGCGGTCCGGCGGAAGAACACGTGGGGGGTCCAGTTCCACCCCGAGAAGAGCAGCACGGCGGGACGTCGCCTCATCGCGAACTTCCTCGCCGCCGCCCGCACCGCGCACCCCGACCGGAGAATTCGATGATTGCCGTGCCCGCCCTCGACCTCAAGAGCGACCGCTGCGTGCAGCTCGTGGGGGGCCGCCCCGACGACGAGCGGGTCTCGCTCCCCTCGCCCGCCGCCGCCGCGCGCCGGT
The DNA here is from genome assembly GCA_964406485.1 of uncultured Gemmatimonadaceae bacterium. Lineage (GTDB taxonomy): Bacteria > Gemmatimonadota > Gemmatimonadetes > Longimicrobiales > Gaopeijiaceae > Gaopeijia. Next base: position 2,777 of record CAYORZ010000288.1, read on the forward strand.
GGTGGAATCTCGGCTTTCGCCATCTGCACGTCGTCGACCTCGACGCCGCCCTGGGCAGCGGCGACAACCGGCGGCGCATCGACGAAGTGGTGGAAGCGTTCGCCGGCGACATCCAGGTGGGGGGCGGAATCCGCGACCACGCGCGCGCCGACGAAGTGCTCGCCGGCGGGGTCGACCGCATCGTCGTGGGGACGCGCGCCGTCGACGACCGACTCTGGCTGGTGGAGCTGGCCGAGCGTCACCCCGGGCGGGTGGTGGTGGCCGCCGACGTCCGCGACGGGGTCGTTCTGCGCAAGGGGTGGACGGAAGGGTCGAGCCTGGCGGTCAA
>CAYORZ010000289.1:0-2723 GCA_964406485.1 uncultured Gemmatimonadaceae bacterium
CTGCGGTGGATCCCGCCGGGGCGGGTCGTTCGCCGGGGCGATCCGGGCTGCGGTTGCGGAGGTGGGCCATGGTGTCGGCGAAGGACCGGGGAAAGACGGCACCGAACAAATACCGAAACCGAAGATAAGCCGAAGATCGGGGCGCCGCAACGCCGAAATGGGACGGGTCCGGGGGCATTCCGCCCCCGGACCCGCCGGTCTCCAGTGTCCGGGCCGCCGCTGCGGCCGCTTCACCTGCGCATGTGCTCCGCTGACGATCTCGAGCTTACCGGAATCTCTGTTTGACACCAACATTGAACGGCCCGCATACTGATCCGTACAGCGCGTGCTTCCACGATCGCAGGGAGCGCCAGATGCATCTGAAACATGGAGGTGTTTCATGTCTCGCTCGCTCGTCATCACGGCCATCGCCCTGATCGCCGGGTGTGGGGAGGGAACCAACGAGTGTGGCTACGACTGCCCGGGGAGCGCTGGGGGAGGGGAGGGCATGAATTGCATGAAAAGCGGGGATCCCTTCGAGATGTGCGTGTGCAACGTGATGGTGTGCCACACCGCCGCATGTGACGTCACCGAGGCATGATTCCTCTCCCGAACGGCCGGGGTCGGGGGGGGCGGGCGTGGTTATCGGTGCTCGCCGTGCTCGCCCTTTCGGGGTGTGGCGGCGATGCCCCGGTGGTCCTGTCCGAACACCCGATCCCGGATTCGATCGACTTCGATGTCGCCGGGGGACAGATCGTCCCGGTCGCCGCACCGTCGGGTGAGCTGGCAAGCCTCGCGGCCCGACTGACAGATCATCGGGTGCTCGTCGGTATCGGCGTCACAGGTGCCGGTGCCGATGACCCACCCGATGCGGCGGTCTTCGGTCGCATCGTGGACGTGGCCGTCATCGGCGAGACCCGCGTCGCGGTTCTCGACCAGATGGCGGATCGCGTCGAACTCTTCGATCTCGATGGCAAGAGCCTTGGGGGATTCGGCGGCTCCGGGGAGGGTCCCGGCGAGTTCGATGTTCCCATTGCCCTGCTGGTGCCCGATTCTACCGAGATCCAGGTCCTGGATGGAGTTGGCCGGGTCCATCGATTCACGGATCGTGGTGACGGCGAGTGGGCGTTCGAGGAACGTCGGGACCTGGTCGGTTTCCCACGCGACGCCTGTGTACAGCCCGGCACACGTCGGACCATTCTCCACGTGCCCGCGGTGGCCCCCGGTGACGAGAGCCTGGTTGCGCGAGGAGTGCTCCGTCTGCAGGACCCCGACGGATCGTTTCTTCGGTCGTTCGGAACCCCGTATCGGTACGACCAGTCGCTTGTGGCGAATCGCATGCGGCGGGGACAGGTGGTGTGCACCGGCGGAGGTCACGCCGTTCTGGCGTTCGAAGGTTCGAGCATGGTGGCTGCCTGGCGGCTGAGCGACGGGGCGGAGCTGTGGAATGCGGTGATCGACGGCGTCGAGGTGCCGAAGCTGCGAGAGGTGAGACTCGACGATGGCCGGCCGGCCGTCGGGCAGGATCCTCGCGGGATGCCTCGCTACCACGGCCTGGCGACTGCCGTGCCGATCGGTGAAGACCGGGTTCTCGTGCAGTATGCGCGCTTCGCGTGGGAGGACGAGCTCGCCGGCCCCACATCCGAGGCGCTCGAGTCATGGATCATCGAGGCTTCGACGGGCGAGGGCGGCTACATCGGTGACGAGCTTCCGCGCATTGGCGCGATTCGCGGATCGGTCGTGGTGTTCGTCCACCCTGAACCGTACCCGCGGATCGAGGTTGCGAGGTGGTGATCGCACCTCTCGAACGGCCGGTTCGTGGCGGACTCCTCACCCTGTCACTACCGCTGCTGTTGATGCCGGTGACGGCATCTGCTCAGGAGGTTCGCGGTACGGTGGTGGCGGCGGAGACGGGACTGCCGATCGAGATGGCGCGGGTGTCGGTCTCGGTGGAGTCGGAGGACGTGCCCGACGTCGTGGGGCTGACCGATGCGGACGGGACCTTCCGACTCTCGGCCCGGAAGCCCGGCTCGATTCGGATCCATGCCGAGCAGTTCGGTTTCGAGAGCTGGAGTTCGGAGGTGATCGAGGTCGGGCCCGACGAAACGGTCACGGTCGAGGTGGCGCTCGAGCCACGCGCCATCGAGATCGATGGGGTCGATGTCCGTGTCACGTCCCGAGGTCATGAGTGGGGACGAAGCCAGTTCGAACGGCGCCGAGCCGAGAACGACAACGCGCGAGCCACTTTTCTGGATCCCGTGCACATCGCCTTGACTGATGCCCGCGATCCGATCGATTTCTTCCGCCAGGTCCGGGGGATCATCGTCGACCACGAAGACCGGATGGTTCCCCTGATCGGGCGGTGCCTGTTCGTCTATCTCGACCACATCCGCATGCCGGTGATGGGCGTCAACGCCCGACTTGACCCCATGGCTTTCGGGGGTGTGGACCGCCTGGGCCGGATCGTGTCGCAGCGCGACATCCGGGCGATCGAGATCTATCCGGACCGCTGGGCGATTCCGGACGAGATGAGAGAGGACTATCGCAGCCAGGGCACCGGGTGCGCGATCGTGCAGGTCTGGACGACGATCGGCTGGTGATCCCCGGGTGCCGCCTGCTGCAAGCGACGAACGGTCTCGGCGAGCGCCTGGACGTTCACGGCGTTCCCGGCTGGCGAGATCGGGCAGGCCGCCCCCGGCAACCGAAACGGGCCCGGGGGCTTGTCGCTCCCGGGCCCGCCGGTC
>CAYORZ010000289.1:2733-3102 GCA_964406485.1 uncultured Gemmatimonadaceae bacterium
CTGCGGCCGCTTCACCTGCGCGGCCGCAGCGCGGCCCGGTCGCCTGTCTGCCGGATCACTCCGCCGCGGCCAGCCCCCGGACCACGTCGGCGAGCGTGCGCATCTTCGCGGCGTCGAGCGAGCGGTCGGCCGCGCCGGCGATCCGGTCGGCCAGGGCGCGCAACGCGGCACTCTGCCCGGACCCCGTGGCCGCCTCGGCCTCCGTCAGCGTGGTCCGCACCCCCTCGATCCAGAGCGACGCCACCGCGCGCGACCGCTCGAGCTGATCGAGGTAGGCGCGGGCTAGCACGAAGGTGTGCGGCCAGTCGTAGCGCGGCTGCCCCTGCGAGTTGAGGTAGTCGAAGCGCACCGTGTTGGCCGCGTCGATCT
>CAYORZ010000290.1:0-3098 GCA_964406485.1 uncultured Gemmatimonadaceae bacterium
GGGCCGGTGAGGGTGGTGTCGACGCGGCGGCGCCCTGGTCGTCGGCGTTGGTGCGGATCCAGGGCCGCCGCCCGTGGCGCCACGGGCCCACCGGCACGCCGGCCCGGGTCAGCTCGACCCGGTAGACCCCCGGCCCCGGAGGCCGGATCATCAGCGCCGCGTCATCGCGCACGGGCACCCACCCGATCTCTTCGCCGTCCCGGAGGACCCGGATGAAGAAGCGACCGGTCGCCCCCGGCGGAAGCCGCACAGCCAGCGTCTCGTCGCCCAGAGGGCCGAAGCGGAATCCCGAGGCGGCCTCGGCCTCACCCAGCGAGACGAAGACGCCCCCCGCCCGGAGTCCCTGCAGCACCTCCTGCCGCCCCATCCGGGGGTCGTCGGAGAGAGGGGCATCGAGGACCACATGGTTGACCAGGGTGCGGAAGAAGGGGGTGTAGGGAGGCACGAGCCGCCCGGCGATCCGGGCCTTGGGGTGGTGGTTGAGGCCGGCCGTGAGGGTCAGGGGACCGAGCGCCCGGGCGCTGTCGTACGCCAGGAGTCCCGGCGCCGACGTCCCTTCCCGGTTGAGCCGGAGAACGGGGCCCTGCGCCCGCCCCGTCGCGAGACCGGCCAGGAAGGAGGTGAGGTGGTAGCCGACCCACCGATCGGCCAGGCGGAGGCGGGCGACCTCGGAGACGTCGAGGGTTTCCCACCCGTGGATCCCCGGAGCCTCGACGCCCGCGTGCCACCGCTCCCGGGGGCGCGGGCTGCGGGCGTGCACGACCCCTGCATAGCCGTCGACGGCGGCGATGCGGGCGACCAGTTCGTCGACCGTACCCTCCCACCGCTCGACCAGGGTGTCGGCCTCGAGTCCCACGGCCAGGACCCGCCCTGTCTCCATGATGACCATTTCCTGCCCGGGGATCAGCAACACCCCCCGGTTCCGGACCGGATCGAGAGCGCCTTCCTCCTGGAGCCAGTCGCCCGGGTGGTCGCCGAGCATGACGAAATCGAGCCCTGTCCGGGCGGCCGCGAGGGCGATCTCGTCGAAGGTGCCCTCCGAGTCGTGCGAGCGGCCGGAGTGGACCGAGAGGACACCGCGCACCTCGGTCCCGCCGGCCAGCCAACTCGCCAGCGGCTCCCGGGCGGGGTCGGCGTTCCACACCACGAGCGACTCGCCACCGACGTCGTCCGCGGTGCGCGCCTCACCCGGGGCGCCCTCCGCCAGGGGCTCGACCACGAGCTTCGGTGCCGGCTCCAGCCGCGACGTGAGGTATCCGGCCGCCCCGTAGACGACCGCGAGGGCGAGCGCCCCCTGCACGAGGCGCTTCCCCCACCGCCGGAGCCGTCTCCCCCTCGTCACGCCAGCTCCGTCAGGAAGGCAGGGTCGAGGTTGCCCCCGCTCAGCACGACCGCGACCCGCTCCCCCGCCACCGCGGCGGAGCCCGCCCGGAGCGCGGCGACCGTGGCGGCCCCCGAGAACTCGACCACCATGCGGTGCCGGTGCAGGATCATGCGCGTCGCCTCGCGGACCCCCTCGTCATCGACGGTGACGACACCACTGCCGAGTTCGGCGAAGTGGCGCCAGGTGAGCGTCCCGGCACGGACCGGGAGGAGCCCGTCGGCGATGGAGGAGGTGGCGGCGAGGGTCACCGGCCCCCCGGCCTCCAGCGCCGCGGTCATCGAGGCTGCCCCCTCCGGCTCTACCCCGACCACCCGCACGCCCGGCCGGAGGCGACGGGCGGCCGCCGCCACCCCGGAGGCTAAGCCCCCGCCTCCGATCGGAACGAGGATCGTGTCCACCTCGGGCCACTCCTCGACGATCTCGAGGCCGACCGTCCCCTGCCCGGCAATGATGTCGGGGTCGTCGAAGGGGGGCACCATGAGGAGGCCGTCGTCGTCGGCAATCGACTCCGCGCGGGCCAACCGCTCGAGAGAGGTCGTGCCGGCGAAGACCACTTCGGCCCCCAGCCGCCGCGCTCCCTCCACCTTCACCCCCGGAGCGGTGGTGGGCATGACGACCACGGCCCGCACCCCCCGCAGCAGGGCGGCGAGCGCCACCGCCTGGGCGTGGTTCCCCGAGGAGTAGGTGATCACCCCGCGCGCGATCTCGTCATCGCTCCGCTGCGCCAGGAAGTGGATCCCGCCCCGCGCCTTGAAGGCTCCCCCCCGCTGCAGATTCTCGCATTTCAGCCGTACCTCGGCGGCCCCCGACCCTTCGGCCAGCTCCGGAGAGGGGAGGAGAGGCGTCCGCACGACCACTCCTTCGAGGTGTGCGGCCGCGCTCCGGATCTCGTCCAGGCCGACCAGGGGGGCCGGGGCCGTCGTCACGCGCTGTCCTCCCCCTCGGGTGCCCCCTCGCCGGCGACGTCGATCCCGGCCTCGACATCGACCTCGGTGGCCGGGGAATCCTCGTCGCCACCCTCCACGCCGTCGGCGATCGCCTTCTCGTCGTCGTCTTCGTCGATCACGATGCGCGCGACGTCGACCACCACATCGCCGTCGTCGAGGTTGACCAGGCGCACCCCCTGCGTGGCCCGTCCGATGGTGCGGATCTCGGAGACCGCCTGGCGGTTCACCACCCCGTTCCGGGTGATGATCATGAGTTGCTCGTCGTCGGTGACCGCCTTGATCGCCACGACCTCGCCGGTGCGCTCGGTCACGCGGATGTTGATCACCCCGTACCCTCCGCGTCCCTGGAGGCGGTAGGCGTCCACCTCGGTCCGCTTCCCCATCCCCCGCTCGGTCACGACGAGGAGGTTGGCATCATCGCGGGTCGCCACCATGCCGATCACGTGGTCGTCGCCGCGGAGGTTGATGCCGCGCACCCCCTCGGTGGCCCGCCCCATCGGCCGGGCGTCTTCCTCGCGGAAGCGGATCGCCATCCCCTTGCGGGTGGCCAGAAGGATCTGCGCCCCCGGCTCGATGATCTTCACGTCGATCAGGCGGTCGCCCTCGCGGATGTTGATCCCGTTGAGACCCACCGAGCGGATGTTGCCGTACGCCGACAGCGCCGTCTTCTTGACCTTCCCTTCGCGGGTGGCGAAGAGCAGGTAGCGGTCGTCCGAGAACTCCCGCACCGGGACGATGGCGGCCAGCTCCTCATCGGTCCCCATGCT
>CAYORZ010000291.1:0-3093 GCA_964406485.1 uncultured Gemmatimonadaceae bacterium
AGCACGTCGGGCTGCAGCCAGGTGCCCACCACTCCCGCGACGACGAGCAGCACCATCACGAACGGCAGCCAGCGGCGCGTGCCGGAGCGCCGGGCGGGGCCGGAGGTGGGCGGGGGGGCGGAGGTCTTCGACATGGCGTCGGTGCGCAGCCCGTTTCGGGGGACGCTGCCGGGGCGGAGTGACGTATGGTCGCGGTCGCCGCATCTGACGGCCAGCCGCGAAGTCCCCGGATGCAGGGAAGATGCCGTACACGGAAAGGTCGGTCCAGAGAATCACCGGCTTCCGCTCCGGAATCGCCCAGGCGCCGATCGACCCGCTCGTGAGATCTTGCCGTGGCCAGGCCGCGATCGGTGTTCGGGAGGGCGCGCCCGCAGCACGCTGCACCTGCGGGCGGCGCAGGGGTATACCGGTCGAGCCGTTGGCAGGGACCTTGCGTCGTGGGGATTCCTGCCACCCCCCGATCCCCCTGGCCAACGAGGAGCGTCGACCTTCGTGGAGTCCTCCGAAGACCCGCACTCCGCCGACCGGCCCGCCCGCGTTCCGGCGTCGAGCGACCACGCCCCTCCAGGTGCTACACGCGGGGATCGCCCCGGCGGCGGCCCCGGTGGTGGCCCGCAGCCCCGACGGCGACGGTGGCTTCGGGCCGCGGGGATCGTCGCTCTTGTCGTCGTGTCTGTGCCTGCGGCGAGCGTCGCGCTGCTCCAGTTCGACGCTGTCGGAACGGCGCTGGCGCGCGCGGTGGCGCCGCGGATCGCGCCCGCCGGGCTGACCATCGATCTCGACCGCGTCTCGGGGAGCTGGCTGCGCTCCCTGCGCGTGACCGGACTGCGCGTGGCGGGGCCCGACGGGTCGATATCGCTGCGCGTTGACACGCTTTCCGCCCGCTTCTCGCTGCCGGCACTTCTGGCTCGGCGCGTCGACCTCGGCCAGGTGGAGGTGGCCGGCGCGGAGGCGTGGCTGGTGCAGGACTCCGCGGCCGGCGTTCGGCTGCGGGGCATGCAGCCGCCCGCGCCCCGCCCCGACACGGCGTCCGCGGGGGACGGGTGGGCGATCTCGGTAGACGAGGCGGTGATCCGCCGTCTGAGCGGGGGGGTGCAGACCCCGGGGGATTCCCTCGCGACGCTGCAGTGGTCCGATGGGGGACTCCGCGTGGCTGATTTCCGCCTTTCCGAGGGACTCGAGGTCGCCCTCGACTCGGCCTTCGTCCGCCTCACCGCCCCGACCCTGCCCGGGGCGACGACGGTGGGCGAGGTGACCCTGCTCGCCCGCGGCCGCCTCGATTCCCTCGGGCTGACGCTCGACACCCTCGCGGCGGTCGGCGCCGACGGCCTGCTCGCGGGTGCGGGCACGGCCGCGCTGCCGTCGGGCTCCCGGCCGCCCGGCCCCGTCGACCTCACCGTCGTGGCGCGCAACTTTCCCCTCGCGCCGCTGCACGGGGCGCTGGGCCGGAGACCGGACCCCGGCGCCCGGCTCGACGGCTCGCTTCTGCTGGCCGGCACGACCCGGCGGCCCGAGGCCACCCTCGACCTCGCGATTCGCGACGGCGGGCGGGTCCACGGCACGGCCGCCGCCGCGCTGGGGGACGGCCCGATCCGCATCGACGCCGACCTCGCCGTGGCGCAGCTCGACCTCTCCCGCCTGCTGGCCGACACCGCGCTGGAGGGCCAGATCGACGGGCGGGTCGGGGCCGGGCTGGAAGGCCCCGCCCTCGATCGCCTGAGCGGCGAAGCCGACCTGCATCTCGACGGGGTCGCCCTGCCGGGAGTCCCCGTGCGCTCGGCCGCGCTGACGAGCGTGTGGAACGACGGGTCCGCTGCGATCGACGCGAGCGTCGACGCCGACCTCGGCACGCTCCGGCTCACCGGATCGGCCCGCCCGCTCGACTCGCTGCCCCCCTACGACCTGGACGGGACCGTCGCGGTGCGGGTCGCGCGCGATTCCCTGCCGCCCGTGTCGGCCTCCGGACGCTTCGCGGTCGAGGGCCGCGGGGTGACGCCGGCCACCGCCGACGCCCGGGCCCGGCTGGAGCTCGACCAGGCGGCGATGGGCGACGTCCGACTCGACGCCGCCGCGCTGACCGCGCGCTTCGTCGACGGCGCGCTCGACTGGGAGCTCGACGCCCGCGACCCCGCGCAGGGCCGCCTGGTCGCGGCCGGACGCGTCATGGTCGAAACCCCCATCATCGTCCGGGTGGACAGCGCCCGCGTGCGCGACCTCGACGTCGCCGGGTTGCTGGGGGACTCCATCGAGGGCCGGGTGAACGGGCGCCTGGCGGGCCAACTCGTCGTGGGCGAGATGGACCGCGCCGAGGCACGCTTCGAACTCTCCATCGACGAGGGGTGGCGGGGCGGGCTCCGCGTCGACACGCTGGAGGTAGGCGGCGCCCTGCGCAGCGGACGCGTGGCAGCGGAACTCACCCTGCGGTCGTCAGCGGGCCGGGCCGACGGGGCGCTCGTCGCCCGCCCCTTCGCCGATCCGCTCGCCGTCGAGGTCGACAGCCTCGTCTTCGCCGACCTCGACGTGGCCGCCCTGGGCGCCCCCGCCGACTCGCTCCCCCGCACCCGGCTGGCGGGCCGCGCGACCGGCACGTGGACCGGACGCACCCCCCGCGACGCCCGCGCCGACGTGCTCGTGACCCTCGATACCTCTCGGGTCAACGGCCAGATCATCGCCGGCGGAGAGGGGCAGATCGGCCTGGCGGAAGGGGAAGTCGACGCCTCGCTCGACCTCGCCTTCGCCGACCCGGGAAGGGTGTCGATGGTCGCCCGCGCGCTTCCGTTTGCCGAACCGGTCGAGATCCAGGTCGAGCGCCTGGGCTTCACCGCCATCGATCCCTTCCTGCTCGCCCTTCCTCCGGGCTCGGCGCCGCCCGCGCAGGCGCGGCTCACCGGTCGCGCCACCGCCACCGTTCGCGGTCTCGAGCCCCGGACGTTGGTCGCCGACCTCCGGGTGGATCTCGACGAGTCGCGCATCAACGCCGAGACCCTTCCCGGCGGCCGCCTCGAGGCCCGCGCGAATTCCGGTCGCATCGAGGCCGACGCCGACATCGCCCTGACCTCGGGCCGTTTCCACGCCGAAGCCCGCGCCGACCTC
>CAYORZ010000292.1:0-3092 GCA_964406485.1 uncultured Gemmatimonadaceae bacterium
CGTGCTCGGCATGGTGGCGATGCACCTCGCCCTCGGCTTCGCGCCCCCCGTCCCGATCCCCGACACGACCGCGGTCACGCCTCCCGCCGAACTCCCCGGCCTCATGGACTTCGTCGTGGCGCTGATTCCGCCCAATCCCTTCGCCGCCGCGGCCGACGGACGGCTCCTTCCGCTCCTCGTCTTCGCGGTCCTCGCGGGGGCGGCGGCGGGGACGCTCCGGGGGGAGTCCCGTACGCGCCTGGTCACGCTCGCCGACACCGTCACCGACGTCTTCATCGTCCTGGTACGGTGGATCCTCTGGACCGCGCCGGTCGGGATCTTCGGTCTGGTCGCCCCCGCCACGGCCCGCATGGGACTCGGGCTGCTGCAGAGTCTGGCGATCTTCGTCGTCACCGTGATCCTCGCCCTCTTCGTCTTCATGGCGGTCGTCTACCTCCCGGCCGTCGTGCTGATCGGGCGGACCTCGCCGGGGCGCTTCATCCGCGCGACGCTCGCCAGCTACATGATGGGGTTCACCACGACGAGCAGCGTGGCGACCCTCCCGATCCTCCTCCGCGACGCGCCGGGGGTCGGGGTCTCGCGGCAGGTCGCGAGCCTGGTGATCCCCCTCGCGGCCTCGCTCAACCGGGCCGGGAGCGGGCTGTTCCAGGGAGCCTCGGTCGTCTTCCTCGCCTGGCTCTACGGGGTGGAGGTGGCGGGGGGCGCCTGGGTCGGGGCGGCGATCGCCTGTTTCTTCGCGGCGGCGACCGTCGCCCCCGTCCCGAGCGCGTCGGTCATGACGCTGGCGCCCGCCCTGAGCGCGGTGGGGGTGCCCTTCGCCGGCCTCGGGATCCTGCTCGGAATCGACCGGATCCCCGACATGTTCCGCAGCGGAACCAACATGACCGGGCACATGGCGGCGGCGGTGGTGACCGAAGCCCTGGCAGGAACGGATGCCGACGGCGACGCCGCGGTGAAGTCCCCGGCGGTCGGGACGCCCCCGGTCGTCACGACCCGAGGTGGAGACGAGCGATGACGACGCGAGAGAGAATCCGATCGACGGTGCTGCGGGTGGCGCTCCTCCTGCTGGTCTGCGTCCCCGCGCCCGCCCCGGCGCTGCAGCACGACGGAGGAGCGACCATCTGGCTGGTGCGCCATGCGGAGCGTGCCGATGCGCACGGCGACCCCGCCCCCGATCCCGAGTTGTCGCCCGAAGGGCACGCGCGCGCGGCCGAGCTCGCCCGCCTCCTGGGCGAAGCGGGGATCACCTCCCTCCACTCGACCGACTACCACCGCACGCGTCAGACCGTGGCGCCGCTGGCGCAGGCCCTGGGGCTCGAGGTCGGGCTCTACGATCCCCGCGATCCGTCGTCGCTGGCGGCACTCGAGGCCGCCCTCCGGATGCCGGGGCGCCATCTGGTGGTCGGGCACTCCAACACGACCCCCGCGCTGGTCGAGCGGTTGGGCGGGGTGGCCGGCGGGCCCATGCCGGAGTCCGAATACGACCGACTCTACCTCGTGCGGATCGGGGCGGACGGCGTCGAGACCACGATCCTCCGGTACGGCGCGCCGAGCGGCGGCGGAGGTGCGGGCGGGTAGCGGCGGCGCTGCTCCCGCGAGAACCGGGCGAGTCGGACGGCGGGCCCCACGCCGGGTTGCGAGGGGCGTGCGCACGCCCACGTTGCCGTGAGGCGGGTCGGAGATGCATTCTTGCCCTGTCGGACTCCTTCTGGCCCTTTCCCGGAACTTCGGGTGCCCCTGCGATCCTTCCGCGCCATCGCCCTCCCGGCCACCGGGTTCCTGGTCCTCTACGTCCGTCTCGGACTGGTCACCCTCGAGCCCGCGTGGGTCGGCTTCGAATTCGAGTTGCGGCGGGTGGTCTGGCTGGGAAGCGGGCTGGCGCTGGCCGGGGTCCTCCGGCTCGGCTTCCGTATCTGGCCCTGGATCTTCCTGGCCGAGTACCTGGTGTCGGTCATCACCGGCTCGAGTGTCGCCTTCTCGCTCGGGGCGGCCACGGGCAACACGGTCGAAGCGGTGGTCGCGGGGCTCCTCCTCCGGCGCATGGGGGTCGACGAGGAACTGCGGAGCGGTGCCGACATCGCCGCGCTCGTCGTCCTGGCGGCCGGGCTCGCCAGCCTGGTGGGCGCGAGCATCTCGAGTCTCGCCCTCGTCGCCTTCGAGGTCCCCACGTCGTCGCACTACGGGGCCATGCTGGTCATGTGGTGGCTCACCCACGCCAATGGGGTCGTCCTCCTCGCCCCGGTGGTCCTCGCCTTCCACCAGACCCGGAAGTGGACGACGGCACGGCTGGTCGAGGCGGTCGTCGCGATGGGCTCGGTCGCCGTGGTCGGCTTTCTGATCTTCTGGGCGTACGACCCCGAGATTCCCGTGCGGCGGCTCCTCTACGCCCCCTTCCCCCTCCTGATCTGGGCCGGCATCCGCTTCGGGATCCCCGGGGCGGCGGTGGCCAACCTGATCCTTTCGGTCGTGGCGATGGTGGCGACGGCCCTCGACGCGGGTCCCTTCGCGGTGCCGGGACTCTCGGCCAACGAGCGCCTCTTCCAGCTCTGGCTCTTCGTCGCCATCAACGCGATCACGGCCCTCGTCGTCGCGGGCGTGGTCGAAGACCGCCGGCGGGGGGCGCGCGAGCTCGACCGGATCCAGGACCGCCTGCGGTCGGTGCTCGAGGCCACGGCCGACGCCATCGTCGCCGCCGACACGACCGGGCGCGTGTCGTTTGCCAACCAGCGGTTCGCCACCCTCTGGGACCCCTCGGGCACCGAGCACCCTCCCGACCGCCTTTCGCACCACGACCCCCGGGTGATCGCCCTCCTCGAGATGGACGGCGAACCCCTCCCCGCACTTCTCCGCTCGGAACGCGAGATCCTCGATGACATCGAACTCGACGACGGTCGCACCTTCGAGCGCTACGGCGCGCCCCTCCGGCGCGACGGCGAGGTCAGGGGACGGATCTGGTCGCTGCGTGACCTCACCGACCGGCGCCGCCTCGAGGAACAGATGCAGCAGACGCGCCGTCTGGAGAGTCTGGGACTCCTCGCCGGCGGGATCGCGCACGACTTCAACAACCTCCTCGTCGCCATCATGGGCAACGC
>CAYORZ010000293.1:0-3089 GCA_964406485.1 uncultured Gemmatimonadaceae bacterium
TCGAGCACCGCAACGTCGCCAACTTCTTTGCCGGGATGGACCGGGTCGTGCGCGAGACGCCTGCCGGTCGCTGGCTGGCGGTGACCAGCCTCTCGTTCGACATCAGCGTGCTCGAGCTCTTCTGGACGCTGGCCCGGGGCTTCGAGGTGGTGATCCACGTCGACCGCGAGCGGACCGCGGCCGACAGCCGGGGCGCGGCCACCGCCCGGACCCGTCCCGCCACCTCGCGAGACCGCCTGGAGGCGCAGGGCATGCGCTTCGGCCTCTTCATGTGGGGGAACGACGACGGGCCGGGGCGCGACAAGTACCGGCTCATGCTCGACGCCGGCCGCTACTTCGACGAGAACGGCTTCGACTCGGTGTGGACGCCCGAGCGCCACTTCCACGCCTTCGGAGGACCCTTCCCCAACCCTTCGGTGACCGGGGCCGCCCTGGCCGCCACCACCCGCAACCTCGCCATCCGCTCGGGGAGCTGCGTCTCGCCGCTCCACCACCCGATCCGGATCGCCGAGGAGTGGGCCGTGGTCGACAACCTCTCCAACGGGCGGGTGGGCCTCTCCTTCGCGGCCGGGTGGCAGCCGAACGACTTCGTGATCCGTCCGGAGTCCTACCCCCGCCAGAAGGAAGTCATGATGGACCAGATCGACGTGGTCCGTCGCCTGTGGCGGGGCGAGGCAGTGGAGTTTCCCAACCCCCGGGGCGAGATGGTGCCGATCACCACCCTCCCCCGCCCGGTCCAGGACGAACTCCCCTTCTGGATCACGACGGCGGGAAATCCCGAGAGCTACCGCGCCGCCGGGGCGATGGGCGCGAACGTGCTCACCCACCTCCTCGGGCAGTCGCTCGACGAGGTGGCCGGCAAGATCGCCCTCTACCGCGAGGCGCGGGCCGACGCGGGTTTCGACCCCGACACCGGCGTCGTCACCCTCATGCTCCACACCTTCATCGGCGAGGACTCCGATCAGGTGCGGCAGTGGGTCCGCGAACCCATGAAGGCCTACCTGCGGGCCTCGATGAAGCTCGTTCTCGGCTTTGCCTGGAGCTTTCCGGCCTTCAAACGCCCCGGCGGACCCGACTCCACCCCCGAGGACATCGACCTTTCGTCACTCACCGACGAGGAAAGCGAGGCGATTCTCGACTTCGCCTTCGAGCGCTACTACGAGACCAGCGGCCTCTTCGGCACACCGGGCGAGGGGATCGAGATGACGGCGCGCTGCGCCGAGGCCGGGGTCGACGAGATCGCCTGCCTTCTGGACTTCGGCGTGGACACCGATCTCGTGATGGCGAGCCTCCCCCTCCTGAAGGAGGTTCGTGACGGGGCCAATGCGGTCTTCGAGGGGCAGGAGCGGGCGAAGGCGGCGGCGGTGGCGGCGGCAGAAGCTCCGGCAGCAGCGCCCGAGTGGGGGATCGCCGACCACTTGCGGAACGGGGTGACCCACCTCCAGTGCACCCCCTCGATGGCGCGCATGCTCCTGGATCAGGACGACGTGCGGGCCGCCATGGGCTCGCTCGAGCACATCATGGTCGGGGGCGAGGCGTTTCCCGAGCAGCTCGCGGAGGAATTGCGCGAGGTCGTGGACGGGGGGCGGGTGACCAACATGTATGGCCCCACCGAGACCACCGTCTGGTCGACCACCCACGACGTCGTCGCGCCCGGCCCGATCCCCATCGGGCGCGCGATCGCCAACACGACGCTCCGGATCCTGGATGCCGAGGGCGGTCTCGTGCCTCCGGGCCTTCCCGGCGAACTCTGCATCGGGGGGAAGGGCGTCGTGCGGGGGTACCACGGCCGTCCCGAGCTCACCGCCGACCGCTTCATCGACGACCCCTGGGGAGACGCCGGTGAACGGATCTACCGCACGGGCGACCTGGCAAGGTGGAACGACGACGCGGGTGTTCTCGAATTCCTCGGGCGCCTGGATCAGCAGGTCAAGGTGCGGGGCTACCGGATCGAGCCGGGCGAGATCGAGTCCCTCCTCGAGGCGCTCCCCGAAGTCGCACGGGCGACCGTCGTCCTCCGTGAAGACACCCCCGGGGACCAGCGGCTGGTGGGGTATGTCGAGGCCGAAGGAGCGATCGACACCGAAGCAGTCCGGACCGCCCTCGGCGAATCCCTCCCCTCGTACATGGTGCCTGCGCACCTCGTCGTCCTCGACCGGCTCCCGCTCACGCCCAACGGCAAGATCGACCGGAAGGCGCTCCCGGCGCCCCGCGACGTCGCGGTCCGGACCCAGCCACTGGTCGCGCCCTCGTCTCCCCTGGAGACGACGCTTGCCGAGGCGTGGCTCGAGGTGCTCGGGGTCGGCGAGATCGGAACCGAAGACAACTTCTTCGATGCCGGCGGGCACTCCCTCCTGATCGTCCAGCTCCACCGGATCCTCACCGAGCGGATCGACCGGCCCCTCTCGCTCGTCGACCTCTACCGCTTCCCCACGATCCGGTCGCTCGCCACCCACCTCTCGGCGTCGGAGCCGGCCACCGAAGCCCTCGATGCGAGTGCGGCCCGGGGGGCGCGCCGGCGCGAGATGCTGCGCCGCCGCCGCGGGGGGTGACGCCTACTCGACCACTTCGGCGCGGATGATCCGGTCCAGTTCGGGGAAGTCGGCGAAGTACTCGTCTCCCTTCGCGATCGCCATCGCCTGGTAGACGCCGTCGCCGCGCGGGGGACCATCGCCGTACCCGCTGTAGAGGGCATCGACCGTCTCCATTCCCTCGACCACCTGTCCGAAGGGCGCGAAGCCGTCGTCGTCGAGCTCGGGGTTGTCGACGAGGTTCACGAAGATCTGCACGGTCCGGGTGTGGGGACCGCCCTTCGAGAAGGTGACGTAGCCGCGCAGGTTGGAGCGTGTCACCGGGTCGTCCTGCATGCGCGCCTGACGCCACGCCGCGTTGACCCACGGGTCGGGGTGAATGCCGAAGTCGACCACGAAGCCTTCGATCACCCGGTGGAAGGGGACTCCGTCGTAGTACCCCGCACGGACCAGATTGTAGAAGCGTGCAGCGCCCCGCGGCGCCCACTCCCGGTGGGCCTCGATCACGAAGCTGCCGGCGGTGGTCTCGAAGGCCACCCGGAAGCGCTCGGGCGCCGG
>CAYORZ010000294.1:0-3064 GCA_964406485.1 uncultured Gemmatimonadaceae bacterium
TCGCTGCGCCTCCGCCGGACCGGCCACGACGGCGGGGAGGAGAAGGAGGACGAGGGCGGCCACCCGCGACCGGTGCAGTCGCTGCACCCCCCTACCCTCCGTGATCGGCGGGCCGACGGTGGGGGGTCGCGTCGGCGACGTCGTGCTCCAGGAGGTCCAGGTGGGCGCGGGCCGCCTCGTTGGCCGGATTCAACTCGAGCGCCCGGCGCCAGAAGTGGCGGGCGGTCTCGGCCTCGTCGTCACCCAGGGCGAGGGCGCCCAGGCGGAGGTAGACGTCGTCGCCGAGGCGGGGGTCGATCTTGATCGCCTTCTCGTAGTGGATGCGCGCCTGTTCCACCTCGCCCTCCTCCTGCGCCCGGTCGCCCAGCGCCTTGTGGGCCTGGGGGGGTGGGGGGGTGAGGGTGACCGCCCGGGTGTAGAGCGCCTCGGCCGTCTGCCGGTCGCCGCGCCGCTCCAGCACTGCGGCCGTGTTGACCAGTAGCGGACCCGAGTCGGGGTGGAAACCGAGGCCCTCGCGTCCGAGTTCGACGGCGCGGTCGAGTTCGCCCGTCATCGCGGCTCCGAGCACGGCGGTCGCGTAGTAGAGGGACGAAGGGGGGTGGCGCAGCTCGGGGTCGCCCCGGTAGCGCTCGAGTTCGACGAGCGCCTCGAGCGGCGCCCCCGCCTGGAGGAAGAGCACCCCGCGGGCGAGGGCCAGCGAGGCGTCTTCGCCCCACTCCCGACCGCACCGCTCCAGGACCTCGAGCGCCTCGTCGTAGCGTCCCAGCAGCTCGAGGGCGAGGGCGCGGTTGCGCTGCAGGGCGTACCCCGTCTCGGCCGATTCCGGCACGCGCTCGAAAAGGCGGAGCGTCTCGTCGTAGCGGCGCCCGCGAAAGGCGATCAGTCCGAGGCCGTGCAGGGCGGTTGCGTTGTCGGGGTCCTTCTCGAGCACGGCCTCGAATTCGCGGGTGGCGTCTTCCAGCATCCCCGAGCGGTAGAAGGCGGCCGCGAGGTCGAGGTGCTGGCGGACCTGCGTGTCGATCTCGGGCCCCGCCCGCATCCGGCGCCCCGTGCGCTCGACGAAGCCCGCCTGGATGAGGGCATAGAGGGCCTTCCCCACATCGAACTCCACCATCCCCGAGGCCCGCACGAGATCCTCGACCGTGCGCTCCCCGTCGATGAGCGAGACGACGCGGGCCTGCCGCTCCTCGAGCTCCACATCGGGGTCCTGCTCGGGGTCCTTCACCACCTCGAAGACCAGGTCGAACGAGGGGACCTTCTTCTCGATCAGCGACCACTCGTCGACGCGCCGTGCCCCTTCGAGGAGGAGGCTTTCCGTGGGGATGTCGACCAGGTAGAAGCCGTCTTCCTCGGGCCGCTGGTCGACGTCGAAGTGGAAGGTGCCGCGCGACCAGGAGAAGAGGTGGTAGACGGCCTCCTCGACCTGCACCCGGATGAAGCGGTGGAGGTCGGCGGCGGTGATGACCCCCTGCTCGAGGAGGACTTCGCCCACGGGTGTGCCCCCGCGGCGCTGCGACTGCACGGCCATGGCGTCGGCGAGCTGTTGCTCGCTGATCACCCCGTTGCGCACCAGCACCTCGCCGAGCCGGTCGGGGCGGTTGAGGAGCGAGGCATAGATCACGCGGCCGTTCTCGAAGTAGACGTAGCCGAAGTTGGAGCGGTCGGTGACCGAGAGGCACCCCGTCTTTCGCCCCATCGCCAGAAGCTGGCAGATGTCGGCCATGCTGACGTCCTGGAGCGAGCCCTCGATCGCCATCAGCCCAGCTCCTCCACGAGCCGTTCCTCGGGGCGGGGCCACCGCCAGACCACCCGTTCGGGAGAGGGTCGCCACCCCCGGAAGGTGAGGGCCGCCGGCGCGGACGCGGGTTCGGGGAGGTCGGCCAGGAAGTCGCCCGGGTCGGTGGCCGCCGCCCGCGGGGAGGATCCAGCCTCCGCCGCTGCGCCGGCCCCCGCCCCCGCCCCGGTCCCGGTTTCTGCGCCAGCTCCGCCGAAGGTCGGGAAGTCGTCGCCGATGTCGAGCGAAAGGCCGTCCCAGAAGGGGTCGTCTTCGGGAGCGGGGAGGGGGTCGACGAGCACCCATTCCCGGGCGTCGGGCCCCAGGTGGCGTCCGTTGACCTCGACCACGAGTCCCCCTTCGAAGCGCGACCGCAGCCGCTCGTCGATCCCCTCGACCCGCGAGGGGGGACGATCGGCTGCCAGGAGCAGCCGGGCACCGCGCCGCTTGAGCGCCTCGAAAAGATGAAAGAATTCCTCCTGGGCGCGCTCCGTCTCCGACAGCTGCTCGACCCCGTAGACGACGAGGAGGTCGACCGTCCACCACCGCTCGCGCCATGCGCCGGCGACGCCTTCCGAGAGGGCGCGAATGAAGTCCTGGGCGAAGTCATCGACCGACGTGACCGCCATCCGTCCGTCGGGGAAGGCCGAGCGGAAGCCGCGGGCCGCCGAGGCCATCAGCCCCCGGGCGGCCGACCCCTCGGCGTCCCAGAGAAAGAGGGGGTTGTACTGCGGCTTCTCGTGCGCGACCAGCTGGGCCGCCGCGCGGAGGGGGAGGGGCGGAAGCTGTTCTTCCAGCTCGCGGAGCGAGGGGCCGGGCGAGACTTCGCGGAAGGGGCGCACCCGCTCGCGGACCGAGGCGAGGAGCGCCTCGGCCTCTTCGAGGCGGTCGGGATCCTTGATCACGCTCGAGGCCGCCTCGGGCCACGGGTTGCGCAGGCGCACGAGTTCGTCGTCGATCCGGCGGAGGCGGGCGACGTCGTTGCGGAAAGCCTCGATCCGCCCCTGCCACGACGCCGGCTCCACCCCCGCGTCGAGGGCGGTGCGCAGTCGTTTCGCGGTAAAACCCTCCCGCTCCGCCGCCTCGGCCGTCTCGCGATACGCTTTCCGCCAGGGGGCCTCCTGCTGGAGGACGGCGTCGGCCACCGCGCCGGCGAGTTCGTCGACGAAGTCGTGGAACTCCCCCGCCGTCCCCTCGAGGCGAAGGTGCCCCGGACCCCGCGCAGCGACGTCACCCATGAAGCCCGCGACGTCGTCGGCGGTGACCACCCGGTCCTCGAGCTCCTGGACC
>CAYORZ010000295.1:0-2824 GCA_964406485.1 uncultured Gemmatimonadaceae bacterium
ACACCCTCGAGCTCAGCGTGCAGGAGCCGGTCCGTGAGGCGGGGCTGGCGCTCCGCCGCGTTCTGGCCAACCACGGGATCGAGGTCGACGGTGGACTCCGGATCCGGAGCGACTCCCTCGACTGCCGCCAGGCGGGGTGCCCGCGGGGACGCGTCGTCGCCGTCCTCCCCTCGCCGCCGCTCATCGAGATCGTGCAGGGGATCCTGGAGCCGAGCCAGAACTGGATGGCCGACCAGCTTCTCTGGGCCCTCGGGCACGACGCCGAGGGCGAAGCCGGATGGGACACGGGGACGGCAGCGGTAACGCGGATCCTGGTCGAGGACCTCGGCGCGGACTCCCTCGATTTCGTGGTGCGCGACGGTTCGGGCCTGTCGGCCTACAACCTCGTCACCCCCCGCACCCTGATCCACCTGCTCGACGTGGCTCAACGCCGCCCCTGGGGGGCCGAATTCACCCGCGCCCTCGCCGAACCCGGGGAAGCGGAGTCCACCCTCGAGGAGCGGCTCGGCGGACTCGAAGGGCGCGTCTTCGCCAAGACCGGCACGATCACCCATGTGAACTCCCTCAGCGGCTACCTCGACACCCGCGACGGACGCCGCCTCGCCTTCGCCTTCCTCACCAACGCCTCCGGAGTCGGCGCCTCGCAGATCCGGCCGCTCCTCGACCGGGCGGTCCGACTCCTCGCGGGCGCGGGCGCAGACGACTCAGCGGGCCGCAGCGGCGCCCTCCCCGGCGAGCGCCTCCCGGCTCGCCCGATACCCCTCGGTGATCAGTTCACCGGTGCGCCCGAACTCGAAGGTGCCCACGTCTTCCACCCGGGGACGGATCAGGAGGAGGGGGACCCCGTCCCACCCGCGCACCAGCGTTGAGCGCGCCCGCTCCGCCATGATCGAGAAGACCCTCTGGTGGAGCGCGATCATGCCTTGCGCGCGAACCGCCTCGGCGTCGGCCGGACCGCGCGATCCGACGTCCACCGCCACGATCCCCGACGCGCCGCACTCCTCTGCCCGCTCGAGGGCCAGCGTGAATTCGACCCCGCCGTCGACCAGGGTGAATCCGCCGGCGCGCACCGGAGGGTAGAAGACCGGGAGTGCGGCCGAGGCGTGCAGGGCATCGATCAGGGTGACCGAGGTGTCGGCTCCGGTGCCGAACCACCGAGTGCTGCCGGTCGCGAGGTCGACGGCGTTCACCTGGAGGGGAAGCTGCAGCGCCGTCCAGTCGTCGACCGGCAGCACCGCCTCGAGCACCGCGCGCAACGGCTCACCCAGGAGGATTCCCTCCTGCCGGATCCCGTTGAACAGGATCGCGCGCCGGTTGATCCGCGCCACGTCGCTCTTCCGGATCGCGAATGCCACGGAGACCACCTCGTCCCACTCCATGCCCGCCGCAAGACACGCCCCCACGAGGGCCCCCATCGAGGTACCGATGATCCCGGCGGGTCGGAGTCCTCCTTCGATCAGCGCCTGCCACGCGCCGATGTGTGCCAGCCCCCGCATCCCGCCCCCGCCCAGCACCACCCAGGGGCGCGCGCCGAGGTCGGCCAGACCCACCGCGCCGGGACCCTTCGCGGATGCCTCGCGTGCCATTGTCGCTCCTTGTCGGGCATGGACCCTCGCTCGGGGGGGAGGGTAGCAGGCGATCCCCCGACAAGAAAGGCCCTTTCGGGCCTCGCCGGTTGACCTTCCGGACCCTCCGGGATAAGATTCGAGAACCGGAATCATTCTTGTTAAGGCCCGAACCCTGTCACCTCGGAGTACCCGATGAGCAGCTCTCCCGTCTTGAAGATCGAGAATTTGCACGCCCGCGTGGCGGACTCCGATCTCGAGATCCTCAAGGGGGTCGACCTCGCACTGAACCGCGGCGAGATCCATGCGATCATGGGGCCGAACGGTTCGGGCAAGAGCACCCTCGCCAAGGTGCTGGCCGGGCATCCCGGCTACGAGGTCACCGAAGGGACGGTCACCTACCAGGGCAACGACATTCTCGAGCTCGAGCCCGATGAGCGCTCGCAGGCCGGGATCTTCCTCGCCTTCCAGTACCCGGTCGAGATTCCGGGAGTGTCGATCGCCAACTTCCTCCGCACCGCGCTGCAGGCGCAGCTCGGCGACGAGGAAGAGCTCGACCTCTTCGAGTTCCAGGATCTGCTGCTCGAGCGCATGGACCTGCTCGACATGGATCCGGCCTTCGCCGAGCGGCCCGTGAACGACGGCTTCAGCGGCGGCGAGAAGAAGCGCAACGAGATCCTCCAGATGGCGTGCCTCAGGCCGTCGCTGGCCCTCATGGACGAGACCGACTCGGGGCTCGACATCGACGCCCTCCGCGTCGTCTCGGACGGGGTCAACAAGCTGCGCGCGGAGAATCCCGACATGACGATTCTCCTGATCACGCACTACCAGCGGCTGCTCAACTACATCAAGCCCGACCACGTCCACGTGATGGTCGACGGCCGGGTGGTGCAGTCGGGCGGGCCGGAAGTGGCCCTCCAGCTCGAAGAGGAAGGCTACAAGGACTGGACCGAGGCGGCCCCCGCCGGCGCCTGACGCCCGCAGCCACACGCTCGACACGACCGCCTCGAACACGCCTGCAACTCGGATACACCATGCCTCAGAACGAAGTCATCCAGGGTCTCGACCTCGACGAGTACAAGTACGGATTCGTCGACGAGGAACGACACGTCTTCCGCACCCAGCCCGGGCTCAGCGAAGAGGTCGTGCGTCAGATCTCGGCGCAGAAGGGCGAGCCGGAATGGATGCTCGAGTTCCGCCTGAAGGCGCTGCGGATCTACGAGTCGAAGCCGATGCCCACCTGGGGAGGCGACCTCTCC
>CAYORZ010000295.1:2834-3058 GCA_964406485.1 uncultured Gemmatimonadaceae bacterium
TACTACGTGCGCCCGCAGGACCGGATGGAGCGGTCGTGGGACGACGTCCCGCCCAACATCAAGGAGACCTTCGAGCGGCTCGGAATCCCCGAGGCCGAACAGAAGGTGCTCGCGGGGGTCGGTGCGCAGTACGAATCGGAGATGGTCTACCACTCCCTCAAGGAGGAGTGGGAAGAGAAGGGCGTGATCTTCGAGTCGATCGAGGAGGGACTGCGCAAGCATCC
>CAYORZ010000296.1:0-3056 GCA_964406485.1 uncultured Gemmatimonadaceae bacterium
TCGCCCCCCCCCGGCGGGGTTGGCCCGGGCGTTTCTGGGGGGGGCGCGCCCCCCCCCCGGCCTGGGGGGGGGGGGGGGGGGTCGACGAGCCGGGCTTCTGGGATTCCGTCCTGGAGCTGGACGCCGACGCCCTCTGGGGGACCCACATGCGTCTGAAGTACTCCCTTCTCAACTTCATCCGCGAGCAGTCGCGCCACAGATGGCGCACGCGCCAGTGGGACGCCGCCCACCTGGTCGGCTCCGGGACCCTCCTCGATCCGCAGACGCTCACCATCGGGTTCGCCCGCCGCTTCGCGACCTACAAGCGGGCCGGGCTCCTCTTTCGCGACGTCCCCCGTCTCACCCGCCTCCTCACCAACCCGCAGTTCCCGGTTCAACTCGTCTTCGCGGGGAAGGCGCATCCCGCCGACGACGAGGCAAAGGGGATCCTGCAGCAGGTCTACCACGCCACCCGCGATCCCCACTTCGAGGGCCGCGTGGCCTTCATCGAGGACTACGACCTGCACGTGGCGCACAACCTCATCCAGGGTGTGGACCTCTGGCTCAACCTTCCGCGGGCGCCGCTGGAGGCGTCGGGAACGAGCGGAATGAAGGCCGCGCTGAACGGCGTCCCGCAGCTCTCGACCTTCGACGGGTGGTGGGCCGAGGGATACACCGGTGCCAACGGGTGGGCACTGCCCCTGGCGACGGGTCCGGACGACGAGGTCGATGCGGTCGACCACGAGCACCTCTTCCGGCTGCTCGAGCGGGAAGTCGTGCCGCGGTACTACCGGCGCGACGACAACGACCTGCCGCAGGAGTGGATCGCGATGATGCGCGAGGCCATCCGTGAGGCGGGGCGCTTCTTCACCACCCGGCGCATGGTGCAGGAGTACGCCCGGGAGTACTACCTCCCGGCCCTGGCAGGGGAGCGGACGGGCGACGACCCCCCCGGTTGATCTCCGGAAACGAGGGAGGGGCGGACGGGATCCCCCCGCCCGCCCCTCCGGGCGTGTCGTCCCCCCCGGAGGGGAGGGACTCCGATCCGACCGCGGTCAGGGACGGATGATCGTCACCATGTCGCCGTGGGGATCCTGCTGCGGCTCCTGGTCGACAGGGGAGCGGCGTGCCTTGTTGCTCACGTAGACCAGCCCGCTCGCCTCGTCGATGTAGATGGTGTTCGGGTAGGACCCGATGTCGAGTTCGGCGACCACCTCGTAGCTCTCCGCATCGATCACGGACACCGTCCCGCTCCCGCGGTTGGCCACGTAGATCTGGTTCGTGCCGGAGTGGAAGCCGATCCCGACCGGCTGCTCGCCCACCGCCACCCGCCGCACTGCCCGCATCTCGTCGAGGTCGATCACCGAGATGTCGTTCGTGCCCTGGTTGCCCACGAAGAGACGGCGCGTAGCCGGATCGAAGGCCATCTGGGTCGACCGCGCTCCCACCGTCGGAATCCTGTCGATGATGCGGTCGTTTGCCAGGTCGATCACCGAGACGAAGTCGTCGCCGACGTTGGAGACGTACAGCCGGTTGCTCTCGGGGTCGACCACGATCCCGGTCGGCCGCGCGCCCCCCACCTCGATCACCCGCTCGAGGGTCTGGGTGGCGCCGTCGACGACCCAGACGAGCCCCGGGGTCTGCGCGAGCGAGGCATACACCTTGTTGCGCCCCTCGTCGATCGCGATCCGGTAGAGGTGCGGGACCCCCTCGGCCGTGGGGTCGGAGATGACCGTCATCTCACCGGTGCGGATGTCGATCGCCGACATCGTGCCGTCACGGGTGTTGGTCGTGTAGAGGGTGCCGGTGGTGTGGTTGATCGCCACCCCGAACCCCCGGGCCTCGGGAACGTCGATCGACCGGATCGTCTCGAGGGTCGTCCCGTCCAGCTGGATCATGCGGGCCCCCTCCGCAAACGACGACCCTGCGGCAGCCACCCAGAGGTTGCCATCCTGCGTCCAGGTCGCGAGTTCGTAGAGACCGCCGTGCACCTGGGCCTGGCGCTGGACGGTCGGCTGGGCAAGCGCAGGGACCGCGGCCAGGGCGAGCGCCGCGACCGCGACGAGGAAGCGGGAGCCCCACGGGGGGCGGCGAGGGGCGGATGACTGGGTGGAATCGGTACGCATCAATGCCTCTGGAATCCGGATAGGTAGGCAGGAAAAGAGAACAACGACCGCGCGGAGGGCTGTTGAGAGCGATTCTCAATCGCACCCTCCTTCCCAATCATCGAACCTTTCCCCCTCCCCCCGCAAGTGCCCCGACCGTCACTCCTCCCGGCGAAAGAGACGGAGCGTGAGTCCGGGGAGGTCGGTCTCGAAGTGATGCGCGCGTCCGTGCAGCGCTTCGGGGCGGGTGTCGACGGCGCCGGCAGGCATGCGGCCTTTCCCTCCGAAGCGCGTCTCGTCGGAGTCCAGAACGCACCGGTACCGCCCCTCGAACGGGGCGGGCACACGCCACCCGGGACGGTCCACGGGGGTGAGGTTGGCCACGACCAGCACGAAGTCCTCCCACTCCGGAGACCACCGGAGCCAGCTCACGATCGAGAGTTCCCGTTCGTCGACCAGAAGCCACTCGAAGCCCTCGGGACGGAAGTCGAGGGCGTGGAGGGCCGGTTCGGCGCGGTAGATCTCGTTGAGCGCCCTCACCCACCGTTGCACCCCCCGGTGGGAGGGGTGCTCGAGGAGCGCCCAGTCGAGCGCCTCACCGACGTCCCACTCCGCCCACTGGGCAAATTCGCCCCCCATGAAGAGGAGCTTCTTGCCCGGCTGGAACCACTGCCAGCCGAAGAGCAGGCGGAGGTGCGCGAACTTCTCGGTGTGGTCGCCGGGCGGCCGAGGAGCGAGCCCTTGCCGTGCACGACCTCGTCGTGCGAGAGCGGAAGGATGAAGCGCTCCGCGAAGGCGTAGGTGAGGCCGAAGGTGAGCTTCTCGTGCACGTCCTTCCGGAAGAGGGGATCGGTCGCGAAGTAGGTGAGGGTGTCGTTCATCCACCCCATGTTCCACTTCTGGTCGAAGCCGAGTCCCCCGCGATCGGTGCCGTGCGAGACCCCCGGCCAGGAGGTGGACTCCTCAGCGATC
>CAYORZ010000297.1:0-3050 GCA_964406485.1 uncultured Gemmatimonadaceae bacterium
GTCGCGGATGGCGAAGTGGTGGGCGTAGGTCGCGGCCAGCCGGGGGAGGAGGAGGCGCTGCTGCGTGAGGTGGACGAGGATCGGGACCTCGGGCCGCCCTTCCGGTCCGAACTGGCGCCGACGCGCGGAGTAGCGCACCCCGATGGTGACCGCGGTCTTGGCCACGCTCACCGAGGCGGCCGCGACGCTGATGCGGCCTGCCACCAGGGTGCCGAGCATGGTGAAGAAGCGACGGCCCTCGGAGGGAATGGGGCTCTCGTACCGCCCCTCCTCCGTGACGGAGGCGAAGCGGTCGAGGAGGGCATCGCGAGCAACGACGACGTCGTCGAACCAGAGGCGGCCGTTGTCGATCCCGTTCAACCCGATCTTCGGCCCGCTGTCGGCGATGCGCACCCCGGGGACCGGCTCGCCGTCCCGGGTACGGATCGGCACGAGGAAGGCGTGAACGCCGTGGCGCTCCCCCCCCACCTCGAGCTGGGCGAAGACGGTGGCCATCTGCCCGTGCAGTGCCGCGTTGCCGATCCACTCCTTGCAGGCCGACTCGTGCGGAGTGCGGATCCGGAATCCCTCGGCGACGTCGTCCCAGATCGCCAGCGTCTCGATGTCGCGCACATTCGACCCGTGCCCGAGCTCGGTCATGGCGTAGCACCCCGGGAGGTCGAGGGTGGCGATCCGGCGGAGGTAGCGCTCGTGATGCTTCCGGGTCCCGAGCTGGTAGACGCTCCCCCCGAAGAGCCCGAACTGCACCCCGTACTTCACCACGACCGAGAGGTCGCCGTAGGCCAGAGTCTCGAAGGCGGTCACGCTGGCGGCCGGGGAGTTCGCCCCCCCCACCGCCTCGGGGAAGGCGAGGCCGCCGATCCCTTCGTCGGCCAGGCGCTGCACCGCCTGCAGGACCCGTTCGCGGTAGGTCGCCCGATCGATCTCGGTCGCCATCCGGAAGTCGGGCTCCGCCAGGAGTCCCATGATCCGTTCGCGCAACTCGCGGCGGGGGTGTGCGAGCCATTCGGCCATCCGCGCGGCGTCGAAGAGCGAACGGTCGCCCGGAGGGGCGGTTTCCGGGGCGGGGGGGGCGAGGAGCCGTCGCACCGCTTCGCGTCCCAGCACGCCCAGCGCCGCCTCGGCGGTGGCCAGGGCGTGACGGGCCTCGGGGTCGCGCCAGGGACGATGCCCCCCCGACGCCCTCGCGATCGCATACCCCAGCTCGGTGAGCGAGACCGAGTCGGCGGCCTCGGGGTCGGCGAGGGTGCGGATCGCGTCGCGCAGCTTCGCCACCGCCGAGGGCGAAGGGGGGCGCTGCGGGTCGAGCCAGGGC
This sequence comes from uncultured Gemmatimonadaceae bacterium, assembly GCA_964406485.1. GTDB lineage: Bacteria > Gemmatimonadota > Gemmatimonadetes > Longimicrobiales > Gaopeijiaceae > Gaopeijia. Next base: position 1,316 of record CAYORZ010000297.1, read on the forward strand.
TCGAGGGCGGCCCGGTCGTCATCGTCGAGCGCGGGACTCTCGAGGATCAGTTCACGGAAGACCCGGTGTTCGCCGGCCGTCAGGATCCCGTCCGACCACGCCACATGGATGAGGGGGAGTACCGGAAGGAGGCCGGGGCGGTCGGTGGGCCAGACGGTGTCGGTCGACGGGGCGGGGGGGGTCGGCATGGCGTCACGAGGTGAGGGCGAAGGGTCGGGTCCGGCGTCGCGGAGGGAGGCGTCGGGGGTTGCCATGCGGCGGCGGCCGAGACAACCTCAGCCTTTCCGGCCGCGTTCCGGCCCGACCCCTCCATTTACGATCAAGGTACGCGTTCGCCCATGTCTTCGCCCCTCGTCGGTGTCATCATGGGATCCCGATCCGACTGGAACACCATGGAGCACGCGGTCGACATGCTGCGGACGCTGGGCGTCGCCCATGAGGTCCGGGTCGTCTCGGCGCACCGCACTCCCGACCTCCTCTTCGAATACGCCGCGACGGCCGAAGAGCGCGGCCTCGAGGTGATCATCGCGGGAGCCGGGGGTGCGGCGCACCTGCCGGGAATGGTGGCGGCCAAGACGGTCCTTCCCGTCCTCGGAGTCCCGGTGAAGAGTCGCGCGCTGCAGGGCGTGGACTCCCTCCTCTCGATCGTGCAGATGCCGGGGGGGGTCCCGGTGGGGACCCTCGCCATCGGCGCCGCCGGAGCCACCAACGCCGGACTCCTGGCCGCGCAGATCCTCGGGGTCTCCCACCCCGAGATCCGGGAGGCGGTGCGCGCCTGGCGCGACGCCCGCACCCGCGCGGTGCTCGCCGACCCCGACCCCCGGGGTCCCGATTCGAACGGCGCGGCATGAAGGTCGGGGTCCTCGGGGGGGGACAGCTGGGGCGGATGCTCGCCCTGGCCGGGATCCCCCTCGTCGCGCGCTTCCGCTTCCTGGAATATCGGCAGCCCTCGCCGGTCGACGACCTCGGTGAGGTCGTCCGCGCGCAGTATGACGACGTCGGGGCGCTCCGCGACTTCCGCGAAGGGCTCGACGTGGCGACGTACGAATTCGAGAACGTCCCCGACGCCTCGGCCCGGGCCCTCGCCGACGCCGCGGTCCCCGTCCACCCCTCTCCCCGGGCGCTCGCGTTCGCCCGCGACCGCCGCAACGAGAAGGAGGGGTTCGAGCAGCTGGGGATCCCGACGGCGCCCTGGTACCCGGTCGACGATCGCGCGTCGTGGGAGCGGGCGATCGCCGCCGTGGGACTCCCGGCCGTCGCCAAGACCCGCCGCCTCGGCTACGACGGAAAGGGGCAGCGGCTGCTGCGCACCCCCGCCGACCTCGAGCCGGCCTGGCAGGCGCTCGGCGACCGCCCCCTCATCGTCGAGGGGTTCGTGGACTTCGAGCGCGAACTGTCCATCGTGGGGGTGCGCGGGGCCGACGGCGCGACCTCCTTCTACCCTCTCGTCGAGAACCGGCACCGCGAGGGGATCCTGGTCCGCACCGACGCCCCGGCGGGCGGGTGTCCCCCGGCGCTCCAGGCGGAAGCGGAGAGCTACGCTGCCGCCCTGATGCGTCACCTCGACTACGTGGGGGTCCTCGCACTCGAACTCTTCCAGGTGGGCGACGGCCTCCGGGCCAACGAGATGGCGCCCAGGGTGCACAACTCCGGGCACTGGACGCAGGACGGCGCCGTGACCAGCCAGTTCGAGAACCACATGCGCGCCGTCATGGGACTCCCCCTCGGCCCGACC
>CAYORZ010000298.1:0-3048 GCA_964406485.1 uncultured Gemmatimonadaceae bacterium
GATCGCCGACCGCGAGGTGCGCGCTCAGGTGGCCCGGGTGGCCGAGCGGTGGCCGGAACTCGAGAGGCGGCTCGCAGCTCTCCCGGTGGCGACGATCCACGCCGACGCCAACGACCACAATGTGGTCGTCTCGCCCGCCGCCGACCCGGTAGAGGTGACCGGCCTTTTCGATTTCGGCGACATGATCCGCACCCGCCGCATCTGCGAGCCCGCGATCGCGGCGGCCTACGCCGCCTTCGGCTCGGCCGATCCGCTCGGTGCGGTGGGGGCGGTGGTGGCCGGCTACGATGCCCACACACGGCTCGCCGACGAAGAGATCGAGGTGGTGGGAGACCTCGTGCGCACCCGACTCGCGATGAGCCTCGTCCACGCGGCGCGCCGGGCAGCAGCGCGGCCGGGCGACGACTACGTCACGATCAGCCAGGCCCCCGCACGGGCGCTCCTCGACCACCTCGACCGGCACCACCCCCGCTGGATCGAGGCCCGCCTCCGTGACGCCTGCGGACGCCCGGGCTTCGCCGCCTCCGCGGCGGTGAGCCGGTGGATCGGCGACGAGTTCCGGAGCGGACGCCTCGCCCCGGTTCTGGACCCCGCCTCCGCCCCGGAGGGGGGGTGGACCTCGACCGTCCTCGACCTCGGTGTGGGGAGCCCGCTCCTGGGGTCCGATCCCGCCCACCTCGAGACCGGCCCCCTCTCGGCCCGCATCGCCGAGGCGATGGCGCGCGACGGGGCCCGGGTCGGGATCGGCCGGTGGGACGAGGCCCGCCCGATCTACCTGGGTCCCGCCTTCCGCGACGGCGACCACCCCACCGACGAGCACCGCACGGTCCACCTCGGGATCGACCTCTTCGTCGAGGCGGGTGTCGCCCTCCACACTCCCCTCCCCGGGGTGGTCGAGGCGGTAGCCGACAATCCGTCGCCGAAGGACTACGGTCCCGTGGTCGTCCTCCGGCACGAGCCGGAAGACGTGCCGCCCTTCTTCACCCTCTGGGGCCACCTGGATCCCGAGGTGCTCGACCGGCTCCGCCCCGGCGACCGGCTGGCCTCGGGCGACCGGGTCGCGCGGGTGGGGGCCCCTCCGGGCAACGGCGACTGGCCTCCGCACCTTCACCTGCAGATCGTCGTCGACCTTCTCGACCTCGGCCACGACGTGCCGGGGGTGGCGCCCCCCCGCGAGCGCACCCTCTGGCGGTCGTGGTTCCCCGACCCCTCGGCCCTCTGCGGCTACCCCCCCGGCCACGCCGCCGCCTCGAGCGCTCCGGTCGACGAACTCCTCGCCCGCCGCGCGCAGCGGCTCGGGACGGGCCTCACCCTCCATCACGATCCCCCCCTCCACCTGGTGCGGGGGTGGCAGCAATACCTGACCGACGCCGAGGGGCGCACCTTTCTCGACCTCTTCAACAACGTGCCCCACGTCGGACACGCCCACCCCCGGGTCGTCGAGGCGGTGTCGCGGCAGCGGGCGCTCCTCGACACGCACACCCGCTACCTGCACGAAGCGATCCTCGACTACGCCGACGCCCTGGTCGCCCGCCTCCCCCGGGGCCTCGAGCGGGTCTGGCTCGTCAACAGCGGCTCGGAGGCCAACGAACTGGCCCTCCGCCTCGCCCGCGCCGCGACCGGGCGCCGCGAGGTCATCGTCCAGGAGGGCGGATACCACGGCCTCACCACGACGCTGGTTGCCGTGAGTCATCACAAGTTCGCGGGACCGGGGGGCGGAGGGAGGGCGGAATGGGTCGAGGTCGTCCCGGCCCCCGATGACTACCGCGGGCGGCATCGCCGCACCGAAGGCGAAGACCCGGCAGCCGTCGGGCGCGCCTGGGCGGCAGAGGTGGCCCGGCGTGTGGAGCAGATGGTCGCCGAAGGTCGCCCCCCCGGCGCCTTTCTCGCCGAGACCTTTCCGAGCGTGGCCGGACAGCTCGTTCCGCCCCCCGGCTACCTGGAGGGAGTCTACCGCGCCGTCCGCAGCGCCGGGGGCATCTGCATCGCCGACGAGGTGCAGACCGGTTTCGGACGGCTGGGCGACGTCTTCTGGGGGTTCGAGACGCAGGGGGTCGTCCCCGACGTCGTGGTGCTCGGCAAGCCGGCGGGGAACGGGATGCCGCTGGGGGTCGTCATCGCCACCCGGGAGGTGGCCGAGGCCTTCGACAACGGGATGGAGTTCTTCAGCACCTTCGGGGGCAACCCGGTGGCGGCCGTCGCGGGCATGGCCGTGCTCCGGGTGATCGACGACGAGGGACTCCAGGAGGCGGCCCGCAGGGTGGGGGGGCGGCTGCTCGCCGGGCTCCGCGACCTCGCCGCCGCTCACCCGGTCATCGGCGACGTCCGCGGGAGCGGGCTCTTCATCGGGGTCGACCTGGTCACGGATCGGGTGCGCCGCACCCCCGCGCCCGGTGCGGCCCGCACCATCCGGGAGCGCCTCCGCGAAGAGGGGGTGCTCATCGGCATCGACGGCCCCGGGGGCAACGTGCTCAAGATCCGGGGACCGCTGGTCGTGAACGACGCCGACGTCGACCACTTCCTGGACCGACTCGGCGGGATTCTGGGTGAAGCGGGGGCACAGCCGGAGCCGCCGTCCACGGCGGAATAGCGTCGCCCCGCCCTCAAGTCCGATCCCAACATTCCCGACGCTGGATGGTACCACCACCTTCCGGGACGTCTCTCTCCACCCCCGAATGATGTCGCGTCTTGCCCCCTCGTGGGTGGCGAGCGGTCCTCCGTGGATCCGCCTCGCCGCCGTCCTCCTCCTTGTCGGTGTGGTCACTGCCGCGCCTCTCCGCGGTCAGGACGGGGAGCGGCTGGTCGTCGCCCCGCTTCCGATCGATACCTTCACGCTGGACAACGGGTTGCGGGTGATCGTCTCGGAAGACCACTCGACGCCGATCGTCGCGGTCGAGCTCTGGTATCATGTGGGGAGCGCGCACGAACCGGAGGGGCGCGCGGGCTTCGCCCACCTCTTCGAGCACCTCGTGCTCGAAGACACCGAGGGGATGGCCGACGGCGCCTTTGCCGAGATGATCATGGGCGCCGGGGGCACCTTCAACGGCG
>CAYORZ010000299.1:0-2986 GCA_964406485.1 uncultured Gemmatimonadaceae bacterium
CCGACGGACTGCGCCCCGCGAGTTCGGCGACGCGCCGGCCCACATGCTGGTGGCTGGTGCCGTGAAAGCCGTAGCGACGGATCCGGTGGCGCCGGTAGAGCACGTACGGGAGCGCGTAATGCCAGGCGTGGGGCGGCATCTCGGCGTGAAAGGCCGTGTCGAATACCGCCACGTGCGGCACGTCGGGGAGGCGGCTGCGCGCCGCCTGGATTCCGGCCAGGTTGTGCGGGTTGTGGAGCGGGGCCAGGGCGATGGACTCCCGAATCCGGTCGACCACCTCGCCGTCGATCCGCACCGCCTCGGTGAAGTCCTCCCCCCCGTGCACGACCCGGTGGCCGACGGCCTCGATCTCGTCGAACGACGCCACCACCCCGTCGTCGGGGTCGGCCACCAGGTCGAGGATCACCCGGATCGCCTCGCGGTGGTCGAGCACCGGAGCCAGGGAGTGCACCCGTGCGCCGTCGGCCGTGCGCGTCTGCGAGAGCAGGGCGCCTCCGGCGCCGATCCGCTCGATCGCTCCGATCACGAGGGGGGTGCGCGCGTCGGTGTCGATCACCTGGTACTTCACCGACGACGAACCCGAGTTGAGCACCAGCACCTTCATCGGTCGCCTTCCGATCCGGGGAGGGCGGGACGCTCGAGGTCGAGATCGTCGGACGCGATGCGGTGGCCCGCGTCGTCGTACCGGTAGAACCCCTGTCCGCTCTTCTCGCCCAGCCTCCCGCGGGTGACCATCTGGCGAAGGATCGGGCAGGGTCGGTACTGGGGGAGCCCGAGTTCGCCCCACATCGAATCCAGCGCCCGCACCACCGAATCGAGCCCCATCTCGTCGGCGAGGGCCAGCGGCCCGTTGCGCCATCCGAACCGAAGCTTCATCGCCCGGTCGATGGCGTCGCGCGTGGCCACACCTTCCATCAGGGTGTACGCCGCCTCGTTGATCAGGGCGAGGGTGAGGCGGGTGGTCACGTAACCCGGATACTCGGCGACCTCGATCAGCTCCTTCCCGAGTCGATCGACGAGTTGCCGCGCCACCTCGAGGGCGTGGGGGCCCGTCTCGCGCCCCCGCACCAGCTCGACCGCCCCCACCCGGGTCACCGGATGCAGGAAGTGGAGTCCCACGAGGTAGGGTCGACGACGGGGAGCGAGCGTCGACGCCAGTTCGGAGACCGACAGCGTCGATGTGTTGGTGACGAAGACGGCGTCGGGACGGCAGATGTGATCGAGTGAAGCGAAGAGGCGGTGCTTCGCCTCGCGCTCCTCGTGAATCGCCTCGATCACGAGCGGGACCGAATGCAGCGTCTCGAGCGAGACCCGTCCATGCACCCGGGCGAGGACGGCGTCGCGCTCCGAGCGCGTGATCGCCCAGCGAGCCATGTCGCGGCCCATCCCCTCGGCAAGTTGTTCGAGGGCCGTCTCGAGCGTGCGATCGGACGCTTCGACGAGGGTCACGTCGATCCCGACCTGGGCGAGGGCGCGGGCGATCCCCCGCCCTGCCGTTCCCCCTCCGACGACGCCGGCGCGGTCGGGCGCCCGCCCTCTCGCGTCCGGGGCGGGGGTGCTGCTCACCCCCGGAGCGCCAGCACGTCGGCCTGGGCGAAGAAGAAGGCGGCCTCGCGGGCCGCGTTCTCATCGGAGTCCGAGGCGTGGATCGCGTTGCGTCCCTTCGACTCGGCGTAGAGTCGGCGGACGGTGCCCTCGGCCGCCTCGGCCGGATCGGTCGCTCCGATCGCCTCGCGGAGGCGCGCCACGGCGTCGTCGGCTTCGAGGATCATCGGCATGCAGGGTCCCGACGTCATGAACTCCACCAGTTCCCCGTAGAAGGGGCGCTCGCGGTGCACGGCGTAGAACTCGCCGGCCTGGGCGGGGGTCAGCCGGGCCAGGCGGGCAGCCCGGAGGGTGAAGCCGGCGGCCTCGAGGTGGGCGAGGATCGCGCCGGCCTTGCCGGCGGCGACGGCGTCGGGCTTGATGATCGCGAGGGTATGACGCATGGGGCCTCTCTGGTCGGTTCGGGATCGGGGCTCGGGGAGCCGGGGTGGATCGCCCGAAGGGAAACGCAGCTACCCTTCGTGCAGGGCGCGCAGGATCGCGTTCTTGGTCAGCATCCCGACGAGCACGCCTTCGCGCACGACGGGAAGCTCGTCGACATTGCGGTTGACCATCATCTGGGCGGCGTCGGCCAGCGACTGATCTTCGGCGACGCAGAGCACCGAGCGGGTCATCACGTCGCGGGCAGTCCGGTCGCCGGTGTCGAGTCCCTGCCCTTCTTCTCCGTCGGTGCGGCGACCGGGGAGGAGGTGGCGGAGGGCGTCACCCACGGTGATGACGCCGAGCAACTCGTCGGCGTCGCCCACGACCGGAACGGCATGGATCGAGTGGTCGACCAGCAGCTGGACGACTTCGGTCACCGGAGTCTCGGGGTGCACCCGGTGGGGGACGGGACTGCTGATCGCGTCGACGCGGAGCCGGTCGGTGAGCACCAGCGCGCCGAGTCCCGGAAGCGCCGCCACCTCGGCCGGCGTGGTGGCGGCCAGGAGGCGCGCCGCGTGGTCGCCTTCGCGCATCCACCGGCTGAGGACGGGGGCAGCCTGGCCCCGGAAGGCCGACAGCCGTCCCGGAAGGAGGAAGAGCATCACCGCGCGGGCCAGCCCGGCTTCGTCGCCGTCTTCTCCCGGCACTTCGAAGCGGGTGTTCGACACCGCGAGACCGGAGATCGGGGCGGCGAGCCCTTCCTCGAGCATGAGAACGAGGACGACCTCCGGGTGGATTCGCACGATCTCGCCCCGCTCGCCGAAGGCGAGTTCACGCGCCCACTTCCTGCGCTGCGCGGGATCACCGAAGGCGAGCGCGGGCGTGTCGAGGAGGGCGTCGAGCACCTCGTCGAGGAACTCGGTCTCGACGTCGACCAGGATCGATGCGGGGTCCAGACTGTCGGCGAAGGTCATGAGACGATGCCGGGCCCGGCGGAAAGACCGCCGGACCCGGCTCC
>CAYORZ010000300.1:0-2970 GCA_964406485.1 uncultured Gemmatimonadaceae bacterium
CCGGAGACGCCCGTGCTCATCCTTGCAGGCGTTCGGGTACTGCCGCCGCTTGAAGATGTCCTTCACGGTGATGAGTCCGCGGAGGGTCCCGTCGGCGTCGACCACCGGCAGCTTCTCGATCCGGTGCTGGTGAAGAATCCGCTCGGCCTCGTCCAGGGTGGTCCCGACCGGCACCGTCACGAGGTTCTCCGACGTCATCACACCCCGGATCGGCTGGTCGAGGTGCGTCTCGAACTGGAGGTCGCGGTTGGTGACGATCCCGACGAGGTGCCCGCCATTCTCGACGATCGGCACGCCGCTGATCGAGAAGCGCGCCATGAGCGCGTGGGCCTCCCGGAGCGTCGCCGTCGGGGGGAGGGTGATCGGGTTGAGAATCATCCCGCTCTCCGACCGCTTCACCCGGTCCACCTCGTCGGCCTGGCGCTCGATCGACATGTTCTTGTGGATGATGCCGATCCCCCCCTCACGCGCCATCTGGATCGCCATCCTTGCTTCGGTCACCGTGTCCATGGCGGCCGAGACGAGGGGGATCCGCAGGTCGATGGCGCGGGTGAGGCGAGAAGCGACGTCGGTGTCCCGGGGGTGGACGGTGGAATGACCCGGCACGAGGAGCACGTCGTCGAAGGTCAGCCCCTCCTTGATGACGTGGGCACCACGGCCGTCGCGGGAATCGGTCATGACGTGGATCCTGGTCTGCGCCCCCCGCGTGCGCGGGGAGTAGGAACGAAGACGCGCCTGTCTCCGACGCGGTCCGCGGGGGACCGGGGAGAGCAGGCGCGGAGCCGCTCGCGCGGGCGAACGGGGGCATTCATGGCGAAGGGTATTCGGTGCCACCCGGGGGGTCAACCCCCGCCCTTCTCCGTCCCTCCTCCCTCCGGGGGCCGGGGGTCGCTCCCTCCCCCTTCCTCGGGGGAGTCGATGGCCGTCCCCAGGTCGCGGAGGATCTGGCGCCCGGCCGAGGAAACCCCCGAGAGGGCGCGGTCGGCCACCGCGATGAGCTGGAAGGCCTCGCGCAGCGTCTCGGGGTTCATCGCCTTCTTCCGCATGCGATCCTGGATGTTTTCGGCGATCTTCTGCAACCCCGAGGCCTCGACGGCGGGGTCGCGTGCGTACTTCGACTCCAGGAACTCGATGTAGTCGAGGACCTGGTAGACCTGGGCCTCGGGGAGCGACTCGATTCGGCGGAGCAGGCGTTGCCGGAGGACGTCGTGCATGGTCGGTCCGGGGGATGGAAGGAAGAACGACACCCGCAAGATAGCGCCCTTCACCCCGGCGAGGCGATCCCCCGAGGGGCTCGACGACGGCGGAATCGCACACTATGCTGTGCCATGGCCTTCCTCCCCCTCCGCCCGGTTCCCCTCCCCGCCGCCACCGAGCGGCGGTATCGACGCTGGCTCGGCGAGGTCGAGGAGCGGCTCGACCACCCGGGGGCGGACTGGAACGACGTCTGCCGCACGATCCTCACGGGCCTCTACCACCCCACTCTCGCCGGAGAGGACCCCGCCGGCCTCGACCCCACGACGCGGCTCCTCGTCGATCACTGCGATCCGCGCAATGTCGTGCTCGAGCCCGAGTACTACCACGAGACCGACCCGGTCCGCTACGGGCGGGTGAAACCGCTCCTCTGGCTGTGGGAGATGTTCGACCGCAGTCCCCTCGGCGAGAACACGCCGCTGGGGGTGGGCTTCCGCCGCATCCTCGCGCAGCGGATCTTTCGCCGCTGCGGCCGCAACTTCAAGGCATTCCCCTACCTCCGTCTCACCTTCGGGTACAATCTCGAGGTCGGAGACGACGTGGTCGTCCACCGCCACGTCCTCCTGGACGATCGGGGGGGAATCCGGATCGGAAACGGCGTCTCGATCTCGGACTTCGCCAACGTCTACTCCCACCGCCACGATATCGAGGACGGGCGGGAGGTCGAAAACCTCCCCACGGTGATCGAGGACGGAGTGCGGATCACCTACCACGCCACGGTCCTCGCGGGACTCCGGGTCGCCCGGGACTCGATGGTCGGCGCCCACGCCGTCGTCACCCGCAGCACGGAGCCGCGCGGGGTGCACGTCGGCATCCCGGCCCGCCTGGTCCGCGAGAAGTCGGCCGCAGCCCTCGCCGCCCGTCCTCCGGCCGAGCCCGACCCCCTGGCCGACGACCTCCCGCCCCCCCCGGGGGCGCAGCCGGAGTAGGCCGGCACGCCGCGCCGCCGGGGGCGGCGCGTCACGTCTCTTCGTACTGATCCTGGAGGGTGCGGATCACTTCGGGATCGGCCAGCGTCGTGGTGTCGCCGACCGCCCGTCCCTCGGCGATGTCCTGGAGGAGGCGGCGCATGATCTTGCCCGACCGGGTCTTGGGGAGGTCGGCGGCGAAGAGGATCACCTCGGGACGGGCGATCGCCCCGATCTTGTCGACCACGTGCTGCTTGAGCTCATCGGCCAGGAGCGACGAGAAGCGGGTCCCCTCCTTGAGGGTGACGAAGGCGGCGATGGACTGCCCCTTCACCTCGTGGTGTTTTCCCACCACGGCTGCCTCGGCCACCCGGACATCGTCGACCAGGGCGCTCTCCAGCTCCATCGTCCCGATGCGGTGACCGGCGACGTTGAGCACGTCATCGACGCGTCCGAGGATCCAGAAATCCCCGTCGGGATCGACGCGGGCCCCGTCTCCCGGAAAGTACACCCCGTCCCACTTCGACCAGTACGTCTCGCGGTACCGCTCCGGGTCGCCCCACACCCCGCGCAGCATCGCCGGCCACGGACGGGGGATCGCCAGATACCCGGCCTCGACCTCGTCGCCCTTCTCGTTGCGGATCTCGGCCCGGATCCCCGGAAAGGGGCGGGTGGCGCTCCCCGGCTTCGTCTCGGTGAGACCGGGGAGGGGCGAGATCATGATCGCGCCGGTCTCGGTCTGCCACCACGTGTCGACATTCGGGCATCGCTCTCCGCCGATCACCCGGTGGTACCAGACCCAGGCCTC
>CAYORZ010000301.1:0-2948 GCA_964406485.1 uncultured Gemmatimonadaceae bacterium
GCCCCCCAGGGCGTCGACGAGGATCGCGGTGATCTGCCGCCGCACCTCGGCGCTGTAGCGGTCCTTCGGAAGGATCACGAGCACCGACCCCCCCCGGCGGAGGGCGTCGGCCCGCAGGGTCACCCGCACGCCGTCGGAGTGGTAGCTCGTGAGAATCGTGCGGATGTCGCGCCCGATCTCCTCGGCCGAGGCGAGGAAGAGGTCCTCCTTCGGCATCGAGTTGAAGATCGTGATGATCTCCTTGTAGTCGTGCGACCCCTCGGCGACCCCTGCCTCGTCGATGATGGCCTGCAGCTTCTCGCGGAGGAGCGGGATCTGCTCGGCCGGCTCGTTGAACGCGCGGGTGGTGAAGAGTCCGATGAAGCGATGCTCCCCGAGCACCTCCCCCTCGGGAGAGATCTTCTTCACCCCGATGTAGTCCATCCGGGCACGGCGGTGCACGGTGGACTCCGCGTTGGTCTTGCTGATGATGAGGAGCGGTCCCTCGAGCACGAGCCCCCGCATCCCTTCCGGCATGCGCTCGACGGGGACGGGAGCGGCGTACGACGACGCCCCCTCGTCACGCAGAAGCCCGAGTCCCGAACCGGGGCTCACCTGGACCGCAGGGACCCCGTCGCTGCGCACCACGTCGTAGCCGCGGTAACCGAGAAAGACGAAGGACTCGTCCTTGAGCCACCGCAGGAAGTCGCGGACCTCGGCGATCTCGACGGCGCGGGCCGGCACGCTCTCGCTGCGCTCGTCCAGTTCCTCCAGGGTGGCGTCCACTGCGGCGATCATCCTGCCGAAGTCGTCGGTCGCCTTCTGCACGTCGTGCAGCCGCCGCTCGAGTCCCTCCTTGATCTGCGCCCGGGTCGCCTCGTCGGTGATGCGGGCCACCTCGAGGTGCACGAGCGACTCGCGCGTGCCCCCCACGGACGACGGCCTGAGCTCCGCGATCCCCCCCTCCGGCGTCCGCTGCACATGGAGCACCGGATAGATGTTGTGCTCGATCGGCAGTTCCTGCGAGTGGAGGTACTCGCGGATCGTGTCGACCACGAAGGGGCGTTCCGAGATGTTCGTGCGGATGACCGTGACCGGGGCATACCACCCTTCGTTGTCCTCATCCGGATTGAAGACCTCGACGTCGACCCGCTCGGGCCGGCTCGCTTCCAGAAAGCGGTAGCTGCCCAGCACGAGACTCGCCAGGGTCTCGGGGGTGCGCTCCGTGAGGAAGTCCGACGTCGCCTTGGAGAGGAAGAGTTCGCCGAAGGTGGTGACGAGAGGGGCCTCGGCTGCGTCGACCTCCGCTTCCAGCAGCCGGCAGACGGAATCGACGATGGAGGAGTCCTGACGGATGCGCCTGACCGCCGCTTCGGTGGTGTCGCTCATGGGAGGTGCCGGTCCGGGAGGCAGGAAGAGAACCCTTCGTGGTCTCGGTCTGCCTTCCCTGGGAGTGGGTTCCCCAAGTATAGACAACTTCCCGAAGGGTTCAATGCGGCCCCTGTCTTCCTTCTCGCACGCTGATAGCTTCGGGCATGATGCGTTTGCTCCACCTCGCCGACGTCCACCTCGATACCCCCTTCTCGGGACGCGATCCTGCGGTGCGAAAGCGGCTGCGCCAGGCGGTGCGCGACGCCTTCCGCCGAGGTGTCGATCTGGCGCTCCGCGAAGAGGTCGACGCGGTGGTGATCGCGGGCGACCTCTTCGACAGCGACACCTTCACCTTCGAGACCGAACGCTTCCTGGTCGGCGAGCTGCGCCGGCTCACCGAGCAGGGCGTGACCGTCGTGCACGCCACGGGCAACCACGATCCGGGAGAGGAGGGGACGGCCCGCGCCCTCGAGTGGCCGGAGGGGGTGCACCGCGCCGCGGGGATCACCCCCGTGCGGGTCCCGGTGCACAACCGGGAAGGAGAGCTGGTGGGCACGATCACCGCCGTGGGCCACCGCACCTCGCGCGAGGGCGACGACCTCTCGGTGCACTTCCCGGACCCCGCGGGGCTGCTCCCCGAAGTGGCGGTGCTGCACGCGCAGGTCGGGTCGTCGGCGGGTGCGGACGCCCATGCACGCTACGCCCCCACCACCGTCGAGACGCTCCGCCGCCGCGGCTACGACTACTGGGCGCTCGGGCATGTACACCGTCGTCAGCAGCTCCTCGCCGAGCCGGCGATCCACTATCCGGGCAACCTCCAGGGGCGGACGCACGCCGAGTCGGGGCCCCGGGGCGGGCTTCTGGTCGACGTCGAGCGCGGCTACCCGGCCCGGGTGCGCGTCCACCCCCTCGCACCGGTGCGGTGGGAGACGCTCGAGGTCGGGGGACTCGATGACCTCGACAATGTCACCTCCCTCGTTCGCCATCTGGTCCGGCGGTGGGAGGAGTGGCTGGCCGACGAGCCCGGCCTGCAGGTGGAGTGGATGATCCGGATGCGGCTCTTCGGGGGGAGTCCCCTCTGGCGGGACCTCCGCGACTCCGAGGAACGCCGCTTCCTCGAGCAGGAGCTCGCGACCGAAGTGGACGCGATCGAGGTCACCGTCGACGTCGACGGGGTGCACGCCCCGATCGACGCCGAGCGGCACATGGAGCGGGACGACGTTCTCGGCGAAGCGCTCCGCGCCGTGCGCGACCTGCGCGCGGGCGAGGGCGACCCGGGCCGCTTCGAGGAATCGCTGCGGGGGTGGGACCCGGGCTCCTCCACTCTGGCGGAATACCTCCATGCGCTTCTCGCAGGGGGTGACGCCGAACTCGTCTCCCGGATGACGCACGGCGACGACTGATGCGCTTCCGCCGGATCGACATCGACGCCTTCGGGTCTCTGGAGGGGTGTACGTCGGGCCCCTCTCCCCTGGGCGATCTCGTCGTCGTGGAAGGGCCCAACGAGGCGGGCAAGAGCACGCTGTTCGCGTTTCTCACCTCGATCCTCTACGGCTCCTACCCGACCACGCTCGACAACCACCCCTACACCCCCTGGA
>CAYORZ010000302.1:0-2935 GCA_964406485.1 uncultured Gemmatimonadaceae bacterium
CTCCTTCATGCAGAACTGGCTGGGCGACCAGGCGGCCAGCGTCCGGAGCGAGGGGGTGGTCCGCGCGGCGATCGGGGACGGGCGCGTCCCTTTCATCGATGCCCGGGATATCGCGGCGGTCGCGGCCGAGGCCCTGCAGCACCCGGAGGCGCACGCCGGCCAGCGCTACGTCCTCACGGGCGGCGAGCCCGTGGGATACGCGGATCTCGCGCGCGCGTTGAGCGAGATCCTGGGGCGGGAGGTGACCTACGAGGCCCTCTCCATGGACGAGGAGCGTCAGCGTCTCGAGCGGCAGGGTGTGCCGGAGGGGACGATCGATTCGCTGCTCGCGATCGCCGCCTACCAGAAGGCCGGCGGCCCGACCGAGCGCGTATCGGACGACGTACGGCGGGTCCTGGGCCGGGCGCCCCGCACCGTTCGCGACTTCGTGCGCGACTACCGGAAGCACTTCGAAGGGGATCCGGGGCCGGCCTCGCCAGCGGGATGACGCCCGGGCTCCGCTCAGAGCACCGGAGCCCACGCGCGCCCGCTCAGCGCGCTCTGCCCGCCTCCTCGTCGCTCCACATCGACGGAGGCACCAGCAGCACCGGACCGTCCGCGGCCCGCGCCACGGCGGAGGCGACGCTCCCGGTGAGCGCGCGGCGCACCGCTCCGTGCCCGTGCGTGGCGAGCACCACCAGGTCGGTGTCCTCCCGCTCCGCGACCCGGAGGATCTCGTCCGAGGGGACGGTGCCCCAGCACACCTCCTCCCGAATCTCCACGGACGACGTACCGTCCATCCGCTCCACGGCCTCGTTCACCTCCCGGTGGAGCTCGGGACCGATCACGGAGTGCTCGAAGGGGGGGTCTTCACGCCCGAGCACGGGCGGGATCACGTGCAGGACGGTGAGTCGGGGGCCGGCTCCGTCATCGCTCCCGTCGGGCCCGAGCGCGTCGCTCCACTCCAGCGCGAGGTCCAGCGCGGCCAGCGCCGGCTCCGAGAGGTCGATCGGCACCAGCACCCGGCGGAGGGGGAGCGACAGCGCGCCACGGACGATGAGGCAGGGCGCCTTCACCGTGCGGATCACCCGGTCCGTCGTGCTTCCGAGGAACCGGTCGCCCACCGGCAGCGGGCGATGCGGCCCCATGACGATCAGGTCGGCGTCCACCGCCTCGGCCCGGTCCCGGATCGCCTTGTGAGCGATGTAGATCACGACCTCCTCGCTCGCGACGTCCACGCCCGGCGGTGAGGTGCGACGAACCTGCTCCCGCAGGGCGCGCTTCGCCTCGTCGATCCTGTCCGCGAAGGTGACCCGGGCCAGGCGCTCCTCGGAGTAGGGCAGGGCCTGGAAGTCGAACGCGTGAAGGGCGTGGAGGCGGGCGTTCGTCCGCGCCGCGATCGAGGCGGCGGCCCGGACCACTTCGTCCGACCCTTCGGTCAGGTCCGAGGCGACCAGGATCGATTCGAGCTTCCTCATGCAAGGTTCCTTGACGCGAGTGATCGGCGGGGCTCGTTCCGCGACGCGACGGGGTCCTGTCCTGCCCGTGGGCAGGGGCGATTCCCCCGACGACCGGGCCCGAGGAGCAAAGCAGCCCAATAGACGTGATCGCAGCGGGAGTTCCCACCCGGCGGTCCGGGCCCGAAGCGGTCACGGCGCCCGGGGCATCGACGCGGGTGGTCTGGCACACGGTTCGCAGCCGACAGGGAGGGCGCGCTCCGGATCCGGGGCTGCATCGCACCTCAGGCAAGGGGGAACCCATGGCGACGGAAACCACCGCCCGCGTCGGCGCGACCACGTGGCAGCTCGATCCAGCCCACTCGTCCGTCGAGTTCTCGGTGAAGCACATGATGATGACCACCGTGCGGGGCCGCTTCAAGGAGCTCGAGGCGACCCTCACCGGGGACCGGGATCACCCGGAGGACGCGGGCGTGGAGGCGAAGATCGCCGTGCGCAGCATCGACACGGGGGTCGCCGACCGCGACGCGCATCTGCGGAGCGAAGACTTCTTCGACGCGGACAATCACCCGTGGATCACCTTCCGCAGCAAGGGGCTCGAGGGAGACCCGCCGAAGGAGGAGGGAGATCGCTTCCGGCTGGTGGGGGACCTGACGATGCGCGGCAGCACGATGGAGGTGGTTCTCGACTGCGAGTACGAGGGCCGGGGAACGGACCCGTGGGGTAAGACCCGAGCGGGGTTCACGTTCCGCACGGAGCTCGACCGACAGGATTGGGGGCTCCGGTGGAACCAGGCGCTCGAGACCGGCGGCGTGCTGGTGGCGAACAAGGTCCGGGTCGAGGGAGAGCTGCAGTTCGTCCGCGACAGCGAGTAGGGGCTCGGCCCGTTCACCGCGGTGGCGGGACTCCGCCCCGGCCGCGCCGGTCCCGGCCTGGGCGGGTCCCCCGCCGGCGTCGCAGGCGGTCCCGTCCGAGCTCATCCGATCTCGACCCGCACCGTCTGCACGCCGTCCTCGACCGCGACGTCCACCACGCGCGGCGCCCCTTCGCCGCGGACGACGCTGATCGTGCCGTCCCGCTCGAGATAGGCCCGCCAGATGCGTGAGGGGTCCGGGACCAGGCCCCGGAGGCGGAGCGCTTCCTTCAGGTCGTTCTCGGAGAGGCTCGCCCGGCGCATGGCGTCGGCGCGGACCTCGCCGTCCTCGATCAGCAGCCTCGGCTTGCCCTTCACGAAGTCGCCGAACCAGCTCGTGCGGTAGGCCAGCGCGGCGAACAGTCCGTGTAGCCCGACCAGAACGGTCCCCGCCGCGAGCGTCGCGACCACACCCGGCGATCCGTTGATGGCGCGGCTCATCACCGAGCCGATCATGATCCCGAGGATGATGTCGAAGGCCGTCGCCCTGCCCATGAGGCGCTTGCTTCCGAGCCGCACGACCAGGAGCGTCGCCGCGTAGACGACGCCGGCCCGCAGCATCATCTGGGTCACCTCGATCTCGCCG
>CAYORZ010000303.1:0-2436 GCA_964406485.1 uncultured Gemmatimonadaceae bacterium
CGGGTCGTCACGCCCAGGACCGCCACGGCGTCGTACTCCTTGTCGAGTCCGGTCAGGACCGACGAGAGGCGGGTCGCGCTCCCGACGCAGAGCAGCAAGAGTCCCGAGGCGAAGGGGTCGAGGGTGCCCGTGTGCCCGACCCGGCGCGTCTGCAGCCCCCGACGGGCCATCGCGACGACGTCGTGCGAGGTCGGCCCTTCGGGCTTGTCGACCGGAAGGATCCCGACCGTTTCCCCGGCGGTCATTCCCCGGGCTCGGAGTCGTCGGGGTCGTCGTCGTCCCACCCGCCCTCGGGGCGCACCTCGGCCAGCAGTTCCTCGATGCGCGCGGCGCGTTGCTCGGCCACGTCTTCCCGGAAGTCGAGCTCGGGGACCCTCCGGATGTGGAGCTCGCGGCCCAGCTCGCGGCGGAGCCATGGGGCGGCGGCGAGGAGTCCTGCCAGCGCCTCCCGCCGTTCCTCGTCGTCACCCGAGAGACGTACGAGGATCCGGGCCCGGTCGAGGTCGGCCGTCGCCCGCACCGCGGTCACCGTCACTCCCCACACCCGGGGATCGCGGACTCCCTGCTGGATGAGGAGCGAGAGTTCGCGTTTCAGCTGCTCGTTGAGGCGTTCCATCCGTCGCGCCATCGGGGCACCTCCACCTGCCTGGAGTCAGAAGAGTTCGCGGCGCACCGGGCCGACCACGACCCGGCCGTCGGCCACGACGAAGGCGTCGACCCGGTCGAGGAGCGAGTCCACCCGGGCCCGTCCGCCCCCGACGGTCACCACGGTCAGTTCGCACTGGGTGATGCGGTCGTGCAGCCCGGTCTCGGCTACCGCGACGTTGTGGGCCTGGCGCAGGCGGTGCTTCAACGACCGCACCACCGAACGCCGTTCCTTGAGCGAGGTCGCGCCGGGGATCGAGAGGGTGAACGTCTGCGCGCCCACGACCATCGGCCGCGATCAGGCCGACGACGACAGCGTCCGGGCGATCTCTTCCACCCGGTAGCACTCGATGAGGTCGCCCACCTTGAGGTCGTTGTAGTTGGCGATCCCGATCCCGCATTCGAAGCCCTCGCGCACCTCGCGCACGTCGTCCTTGAAGCGCTTGAGCGACGAGAACTCGCCGTCGTACTGAACGATCCCGTTGCGGATCACCCGCGCGCGGGCCCGCCGCTCGATCGTGCCTTCGGTCACGTAGCAGCCGGCGATCGTGCCGACCCGACTGATCCTGAAGATCTCCCGCACCTCGGCCGTGCCGAGCACCGTCTCCTTCTGCTCGGGCGAGAGCATCCCCTCGAGCGCGGAGCGGATGTCGTCGACCGCGTTGTAGATGACGTCGTATGTCTGGATGTCGACGCCCGTCCGGTCGGCGAGCTGACGCGCACCGGTGTCGGGCCGGACCCGGAACCCGACGATCACGGCCCCGGCCGTCTCGGCCAGGAGGACGTCGGACTCGTTGATCGCGCCCACACCGCGGTGGATCACCTCGACCTCGACCTCCGAGGTTCCGAGTTGCTCCAGCGCGTCGGAGACGGCCTGCACCGAACCGTCGACGTCTCCCTTGATGATGAGCGGGAGGGTGCCGATCTGTCCGTCGGCCATGAGGGCGCTGAAGTCGCCGAGCTTGATCCCGCGCTCCTTGATCCGGAGCTGCTTCTCGCGATCCAGCCGCTGGCGGTTGGCCGCGATCTCGGCAGCGCGGTCGGCGTCCATCGACTGGAAGGCGTCTCCGGCCTGCGGGACTCCCGACGCCCCGAGAATCTGGACCGGCATCCCGGGCCCGACCTCGCGCACCTGCTTCCCTCGTTCGTCGAGCATGGCGCGCACGCGCCCGTCGTGGATCCCCACGAGGAAGTCGTCGCCGACCCGCAGCGTTCCCCGCTGGACCAGCACCGTCACCACGGGACCCTTCCCGACGTCGAGCTTCGCCTCGATGACCGCTCCGTGGGCCGCGCGGTCCGGGTTGGCCTTCAGCTCGAGGAGCTCGGCCTGGAGGAGGATCTTCTCCAGCAGTTCGTCGATCCCTGCTCCCGTCTTCGCCGAGATTTCCTGCGAAAGCACCTGCCCACCGAAGTCCTCGACCTGGACGTCGTGCTGGAGGAGCTCCTGCTTCACCCGTCCCGGATTGGCGGCCGGGAGATCGATCTTGTTGATCGCCACGATGATCGGCACGCCGGCGTTCCTGGCGTGGCTGATCGCCTCGATCGTCTGCGGCATGACCGAGTCGTCGGCCGCCACGATGAGGATCACGATGTCGGTGATGTCGGCACCGCGCGCCCGCATCGCGGTGAAGGCGGAGTGTCCGGGCGTATCGAGCACGGTGATGGAACGTCCGTCCTCGACCTCGACGTGGTAGGCACCGATGTGCTGCGTGATCCCACCGGCCTCGCCCCCGGCCACATTCGACTTGCGGATTCGGTCCAGGAGGGAGGTCTTCCCGTGGTCCACGTGCC
>CAYORZ010000303.1:2446-2932 GCA_964406485.1 uncultured Gemmatimonadaceae bacterium
ATCGTCGTCCTCCTCGACTTCCTCGACCTCGGAGGAGGCGTAGTCTTCCTCCCGCACGGCGACGAAGCCGAATTCGTCGAGAAGGAGCTCGATCTGGTCGAAGTCGAGCCGCTGGTTGATGGTGACCATCAGCCCGAGGTTCTTGAAGGCCGAGCCCACGATCTGGGTGGCCGGCACGTCCATCAGCTCGGCCAGCTCCGCGATCGTCAGGAACTCGTTGACCTTCACCGTCCGGGCTTCGCGCTCTTCCTCTTCCTGCTGCTCCATTTCCTGGAGCTCGATCTCCTCCCGGGTGGGACGGACCCCGCGGCGGCGCTTCTTCTTGCCGCCTGCGGCCCCGGTTCCCTTGATCTCGGCCATGACCCGCTGGAGGTTTTCCTGCACGGCGTCCTGGTCCACCCGGTCGCGCCGCTTCTTGCGGTCCTTCCGCTTGCGACGCCCGTCGGTGGTGTACCCCTCGGCCTGGATCCGCACCGTCCCTCCGGG
>CAYORZ010000304.1:0-2101 GCA_964406485.1 uncultured Gemmatimonadaceae bacterium
CACGCCGATGCTCGCCTTGCCGAGCGCGCCGAGCAGGTTGCGCAGCGCGCGGTAGCCCAGGAAGTCCATCCCCTTCTGGTTGAGGTTGAACTTCACCGTCTGCGAGGCGTCCTTCGCCTCGTCGATCTCGCCCTGCCCGGTCACGTCGTGCGTGGGACCGGTGAACGGCGCGTTGCCCGCGTCGAGCGAGATGTACCCTTCGTCGACCATGCGCTGGATGAGGTCGTCGAGCAGTTCGGCGATCTTCGCCTGGACCTCGGCGTCGCCGGCCCCCTCGCCGCGCAGCTCCTGCAGCATCTCCGGCGTGAGCTGCCCGCTCTCGATCAGCGCTTCCAGCAGCGCCTGCTTGAGCGCGTCGATCGAATTGGTGTCGTCGGTGCCCGACCAGCCCCAGTACGGGTGGTAGTGGGGACCCCCGGCAAACCCGCCGTCCATCAGGAAATCGGAGAGCAACTCGAGCAGCCCCTCCAGGTTGAGCGCGTCGAGCCAGCCGCCCTTGTACTTGGTGTAGGTCGTGAACCGCATGGAGGACTCCGGGTTGGTGGGGGTGATGCTTGAACCCCCGAAGGAGGGGTGGGCGTTCCGTCGGGGCCCGGAGCGGCGCCCCCGCCGATGGTCCGGGATCCGGATCACCTGCGCCTCCGCGCGCCGCTTGTGCGCTCCGGTCACACGGGACACCTTGACGCTCCTTCGTCCCTTTCGTACTTGCACCGATGCCGGATTCCGAGACCGTACCCTGCCCGCTCTGCCGGGGTGAGGTGAGCCCCGACGCGATGAAGTGCCGTCACTGCGGAGAGTGGATCGCCCGATCGTGCAGGGATTGCGGAACGCCGCTGCGGGGCGAGTGGGCCGCACGAGGATCATGCGCCGAGTGCTCCGCGAGCCGCCGGGCCCAGCCGGTGGCGCAGACAGGCGCTGCTCCTGCTCGCTATCCCCCGAAGAATCGTGGCGTGGCGGCCCTCCTGGCCCTCCTCGGGGGAGGGCTCGGGCTCCACAAGTTCTACCTGGGCCAGGTCGGTCTCGGCTTGATCTACCTCCTGCTGTTCTGGACGTTCATCCCCGCGATCCTGGGATTTTTCGAGGGCATCGGCTACGCCCTCATGAGCGAGGAGGAGTTTCATGCGAGATACTCCCGCGCCTCGCCGTGAACCCCCGCAGGGGGCGCCTCCGCTCCTTTCGTCGCGCTCTGCTCGGCTTCTACGATGACCACGCGCGCCGGCTCCCCTGGCGCGACACTGCCGATCCCTACGCGATCTGGGTATCGGAAGTGATGGCGCAGCAGACCCGGGTCGAGACGGTGGTGCCATACTATCAGAGGTGGCTGGACCGCTACCCGACGGTCGAGGCGCTGGCCGAAGCGCCGCTCGACGACGTGCTCAAGTCGTGGGAGGGGCTCGGCTACTACTCTCGGGCCCGCAACCTGCACCGGGCCGCGGGCGTGGTCGTCGAAGCTCACGGAGGCGTGGTTCCCGACTCCCTGGAAGGACTCCTGGCGCTCCCCGGGGTGGGGGACTACACGGCGGGTGCCATTGCATCGATCGCCTTCCACCGCGCCGTCCCGGCCGTCGACGGCAATGTGCGGCGGGTGTATGCGCGGCTCGCCGACGAGCCCGCGCCCACACCCGCCGCGGTGCGGGCCTGGGCGGAGCGCGCGGTCGATCCCGAGCGCCCGGGCGACTTCAACCAGGCCCTCATGGAACTGGGCGCGACGGTCTGCACGCCGCGCAATCCGGAGTGTGGACGTTGTCCGGTGGCGGGCCACTGTCGGGCACTCGCGGCGAGCGCGGTCGATGAGCGCCCGGCACCGCAACGCCGGTCGAAAGTCCGCGAAGAGGTGCGCGCGGTCGGCATCTTCGTGCGGGTGCCGAAGGACGAGGCCCGCAGTCAACCCGCCCGCGACGAAGCCGGCGGCAGTGACCGGCCGAGCGCGCTGTTGCGGCGCCGCCCCGCAGAGGGGCTGCTGGCCGGTCTGTGGGAGTTTCCGTCGGTCGCGTTGCGGTCGGGCACGAGCGACGGCACAGGGGGCGACACGGTGCGGACACTCGCCACGGAACTGGGACTGGCTCCCGCAGGCGGGGCCGGTCAGGCGCTCGAACCCGTG
>CAYORZ010000304.1:2111-2920 GCA_964406485.1 uncultured Gemmatimonadaceae bacterium
ATCTCCATGTGACCTACCGCCCCTGGGTGATCGCCGTCGCGGACGGCGCGTCGGTTGCCGCTGGCGAACTGCGCTGGGCGCCGCTCGACGACCCGGGTGACCTGGCGCTGCCGGTAGCCCAGCAGCGGATCGCGGCGCTGGCCCGCACGGCGCTCGTGGCAGGCGAGGGGTGCGGGCCGTTCCGTTGAGGCGGTGGGCGGCGTAGCTTGTCGAGGCGAGCGCGGCCGAGGGCTCCCGCCGACGCGGGGACGACCCCGCCTCTCTGCACACCGTTTCCGGGGACGACCCCACCGCTGGAAGGGTTGTCATGAGTTGGTTCATTCTCGCCGTGGCCGCCGTTTTCGAGATCGGCTGGGCCGTGGGACTCAAGTACTCGGAAGGGTTCACCCGTCCCTGGGTCTCCGTGGCCACGGTCG
The DNA here is from genome assembly GCA_964406485.1 of uncultured Gemmatimonadaceae bacterium. GTDB lineage: Bacteria > Gemmatimonadota > Gemmatimonadetes > Longimicrobiales > Gaopeijiaceae > Gaopeijia. Next base: position 2,528 of record CAYORZ010000304.1, read on the forward strand.
TGGCCATGATCGTCAGCATGGGACTGCTCGGAGTCGCGATGAGGTCACTGCCTGTCGGTACAGCATACGCGGTCTGGGTGGGCATCGGGATGGTCGGAACGGCCGTTTTCGGGATCGTGCTCTGGGACGAGCCCGCGGGTTTTGCCCGGCTCATGAGCCTCTCCCTCATCATCGTGGGCGTGATCGGGCTGCGGCTCACGGCATCCGGCTGACTTCAGCTCCGAGATCGCGCCCGGAGGCGGTGCCGGGTAGCTCCAGCGCCCCCGAGCCCGTCCTGGCGCGACTTCGGACGACCCAAACAACCCGGGAAGCGCCCCATATCTCTGGTTAGATTGGCACATCGTTCTGGTGCTGATGACGTGCAGAGGTGGGGGGGACATGGGCGGGTACGGG
>CAYORZ010000305.1:0-1723 GCA_964406485.1 uncultured Gemmatimonadaceae bacterium
TCCTGGGGCCCGGATCGACTGCGGGGCACCGAGGACGACAGCCTCGTGGAGTTCCGTCGGGGCCGCCGGTAGGCCGGTGTCGGAACTCCTTGCACGGGTCGCCGAGCACGGCCCCTGGATGCTGGCCCTCCTGGCCTTTCTCGAGACCGCCTTCGTGACGGGAGTCTTCGTTCCTTCGGGACTCGCCACGAGCTTCGCCACCCTTCTCGCGCTGCAGGGCGTGCTCCCCCTCCCCGCGGTGGTGCTGGCGGCCGCCGTCGGCGGACTGGCGGGCGACGTCACCGGCTACTGGATCGGGCGCCGGGGCGGCGAGGCGCTCCGGCAGGGAGAGGGGATGATCGCGCGGGCCCTCGCGCGCCACGATGCCACCACGGGGCGCGTGCTCTCGAAACACCCCTTCTACTCCGTCACGGTGGCGCGCCTCGTCGCCTTCGCCCGCACGGTGATGCCGGTGGCGAGCGGGATCGCCCGGATTCCCTTCCCGCTCTACCTCGCCTTCGAACTCCCGGGACTCCTCGCCTGGCTCACGCTCTACGTGGGGATCGGGGTGATCGCCGGGGAAAGCTGGCAAGCCGCGGGCTCGGCGGTGGGGGGACTCTGGCTCGTCGTCTTCACCGTCGCGGGCGTGATCCTGCTGCGGCGGGCGCGGCGGCATCGAGCGCAGGGGGCGCCCGCGGGAGCGAGCCGGGCCGTGGTCTCCGAATGACGCTGCGCGTGGCGCTTTCCGGCAACGTCGCCGCCGGAAAGTCGACGGTGGTCGAGTCCTTTCGTCGCGCCGGGATCCCGGTCATCATCGCAGACGAGGTGGCGCGTGAGGTGGTGGCCCCGGGAACGCCCGGCCTCGCCCGGATCCGGGACGTCTTCGGCGCCGAGGTGATCGCGGCCGACGGGGGCCTGGATCGGGCGCGCCTCCGCGAGATCGTCTTCCGTGACCCCGACGCCCGTCGCCGGCTCGAGGCGATCACCCACCCCCTCATCCGGGCCCGGATCGACGGGTGGCTGGAGGAGCGCGCCGCCGAGGGTGAAGCGATCGCCGTGGCCGAGATCCCGCTCCTCTTCGAGACGGGGCGCGAGGCCGACTTCGACCGGATCGTCTTCGTCGACGCGCCCCCCGACGAGCGGCTCCGCCGCGTGGTCGACGACCGCGGGGTCGACGTCGAGGTGGCCCGGGGAATCATGGCCGCCCAGGGCGACCCGGAAACGAAGCGCGCCCGGTCGCACCACGTGATCGACAACGACGGGACCCGGGCCGCCCTCGCCGGCCGCGTCGACGAGGTGATCGCCGCGCTGCGCCGGACGGCCGGATCCGAGCCGCCCCCCTTCCACCCCGAGCGACCGGCGCCTCCGGGGTGGATGCGCCTCGATCTCCACCTCCACACCCGCGCCTCCTGGGACTGTCTTTCCGACCCCGAAGCGGTGCTCGCCCGCGCCCGGGCACGGGGGATCGACCGCATCGCCATTACCGATCACAACGAGATCGAGGCCGCCCTCGAGATGCACGCCCGCCACCCGGATGGGGTGATCGTGGGCGAAGAGGTGAAGTCTGCCGAAGGGATCGACGTGATCGGGCTCTACCTCACCGAGAAGATCCCCAGGGGGACGCCCGCGGTGGAGTGCTGCCACCGGATCCGGGAGCAGGGGGGGATCGCCTACCTCCCCCACCCGTATGCGGGAGGGAAGGGGGGAGGGGGACGGATGGCCGACGAACTCGCGGCCCTCTGCG
>CAYORZ010000305.1:1733-2907 GCA_964406485.1 uncultured Gemmatimonadaceae bacterium
GGAGGTCTTCAACGCCCGCCTCCACCCGGGTCGACGCAACGAACCGGCCCGCGCCCTGGCCGCGCGCCACGGCCGCCTGCAGGGGGCGGGCTCGGATGCGCACACGGTGCGCGAGGTGGGGGGAGCCTGGGTCGAAGTCCCCCGCCACCCCAACACGGCGGCGGGGCTGCGCGATGCGCTGCACGACGCCCGCGTCCACGGACGCACCGCGTCGAACCTCGTGCACCTGGCGAGCACCTGGGCCAAGATCCGCAAGAAACTGCTGGGCGGCTGAACCCTCCGCCTTCGTCGGGGTTCTCTCCTGCATGAGCTACTCCACGCCCGACCACCGACGGATCCCCGCCCGGCGCGCAGCCGACGCCATGCGCGCGTCGCGATCCTGCATCCTCACGACGCACGTCAACGCCGACGGCGACGGGGTGGGATCGCAGATCGCGGTCGCCGCCTGGATGCGCGCCAACGGGGCCCGCGCCACCATCATCAACCCCACCCGCTTTCCGGGACTCTTCGACTTCCTGCTTCCGGACCGGAACTGGGTGCTCGACGCGGGGAGCGATGCGGCGGCCGAGGCGTGCGCCCGGGCCGACCTCGCCGTCGTCCTCGATACCGGCGAGGTGCCGCGGATCGGGCGGGTGAAGCCGATGATCGACCACCTCCCCCTCGTCGTGGTCGATCACCACCCCCTCGGGGACCAGCCGCTGGGCGGAATCTCGTTTCGCGACCCGGAGGCGTCGGCGACGGGGGAACTGGTCTACGACGTCCTCCTGGCCACACGGGGTCCGTGGCCGCAGGAGGCGATCGATGCGATCTACGTGGCGATCCTCACCGACACCGGTTCCTTCCGCTTCGGCAACTCCACCCCCCTCTGCCACGAGGTGGTGGCCGACCTGATCCGTCGGGGCGCCGACCCCGAGGAACTGCACCGCAAGGTCTACGGTCAGGCGCCCCTCCGCCGCTTCCGGCTTCTCGAGGCGTGTCTCGCGACGCTGCAGGCGGCCGACGGCGTGGGGTGGATGTCGGTGCCCCCCGAGGCATACGAACGGCTGGAGGCGGTCGGCGACGATCTCGAGGGTCTGGTCGACTACCCCCGTTCGGTCGAGGGGGTACACGTGGCGCTCCTCTTCCGTCAGACGCCGCGCGGGGTCAAGATCTCCTTCCGTTCCGACGGGACGGT
>CAYORZ010000306.1:0-2901 GCA_964406485.1 uncultured Gemmatimonadaceae bacterium
CCGACGTCGAGGCGAGGAGGAAGCGCGCGCCCTTCCGGCGGGCGATCCCCAGGCAGTTGTGCGTCCCGAGGCTCCCCACCTAGAGCGTCTGGATCGGAATCTCGAGGTAGTCGACGGGACTCGCGGGCGATGCAAAGTGGAGGATGCCGTCGAGGGGCCCCTCGGGATCGAACGGCTCCGAGATGTCGTGCTCGACGAACGAGAACCCCTTCCGCTCCTGCAGGGGCTCGAGGTTGGCGCCGGTGCCCGTGATGAAGTTGTCGAGGCCGAGCACCTCGTGGCCGTCGTCCAGGAGGCGCTCGGCGAGGTGGGACCCCAGGAAGCCCGCGGCCCCCGTGACGAGAAGCCTCACGGCCGCCCGTCGCCTGCCGGGGGCGCATCGACGGCGGAGGCCTCGGCCGAGGCGGCGCCGTCCGGGAGTTCCACGCGGGGGCGGCCGATGGAGTAGTACTCGAAGCCGCGGTCGGCCATCGCGCGGGGGCGCCAGAGGTTGCGGCCGTCGAAGATGATCGGCCGCGCGAGCCGCCCCTTCATCTCGTCGAAGTCGGGGCGGCGGTAGGGAAGCCACTCGGTGTGGATCACCAGGGCGTCGGCCCCGTCGAGGGCGGCGTACTCCCGGGGCACGTAGCGGATACGGTCGCCGAAGCGACGGCGCGCCTCGTCCATCGCCTCGGGGTCGTGCACCGCCATCGCGGCGCCCCGCTCGAGGAGTCCCTCGATCGTGACGAGGGCGGGGGCTTCCCGCATGTCGTCGGTGTTCGGTTTGAAGGCGAGCCCCCAGATGGCGAAGATCCGGCCCGTGAGGTCGTCGCCGAAACGCTCGACGATGCGCTCCAGGAGGTACCGCTTCTGCACCGCGTTGACGGCCTCGACCGCCTCCAGGATCGCCGACGACGCCCCGGTCTCGCGGCTGGTGCGGATCAGTGCCTGGACGTCCTTCGGAAAGCAGGACCCCCCGTACCCCACCCCCGGGAAGAGGAAGGCGGGACCGATGCGGCGATCCGACCCGATCCCCTCCCGGACGCGGTCGACGTCGCCCCCCGTCCGGGCACAGAGGTCGGCGATCGCGTTCATGAAGCTGATGCGGGTGGCCAGCATGGCGTTGGCCGCGTACTTCGTGATCTCGGCCGACGGAATGTCCATGACGATGAGCGCGTTGCCGGTACGGAGGAAGGGGGCATACAGCTCGCGCAGCGCCTCCTCGGCCGCGGGGTGGTCGACGCCGATCACCACCCGGTCCGGCTTCATGAAGTCCTCGACGGCTGCTCCCTCCTTGAGGAACTCCGGGTTGGAGCAGACGTGCACCGGAACGCGGGTCTCGGCCTCGATCACCTGGCGGACCTTCGCGGCCGTCCCCACCGGAACGGTGCTCTTGGTGACGACCACCGTTTCGCATTCGACGGCCTGTCCGATCCCTTTCGCCACGGCGAGCACGTGCTGAAGGTCGGCGCTGCCGTCCTCGTCGGGAGGGGTTCCCACGGCGATGAAGACGACGTCGGAGGGGCGGACTGCCGCCGCGAGTTCGGTGGTGAAGGTGAGGCGGCCGGCCTCGACGTTGCGCTTCACCAGTTCCTCGAGGCCGGGTTCGTAGATCGGGATCTTTCCACGCCGGAGCCGCGCGACCTTCGCTTCATCGATGTCGACGCAGATGACCCGGTTTCCGGTCTCGGCGAAGCCGGCGCCCGCCACGAGTCCCACGTATCCCGTACCCACCACTGCGACATTCAACGGTTCGAATCCTTCGGGGAGCCGTCGTCCCCGGCCGGAAGAATCTTCAGGAGGACCCGCGCATCCTCACGCGGTTCCCGGTAATAGTCGGCACGCCGACCGATCTCCACAAACCCTCGGGACCGATACAATTTGCGCGCCACATGGTTGGATTCGCGCACCTCGAGAAAGAGGCGTCGCACGCCCACCTCGACCGCGCGATCGAGGATCGCCGCCAGGAGCAGCGCCCCGAGGGCGCGCCCCCTCCACCCTTCGGCGACGGCGATGTTGGCGAGTTCGCCCTCATCCAGCACGCACCAGAGGACGGCGTAGCCGATCACCCCCCCTTCCCCGTCGTCGAGCACGAGAAGCTCCACTCCCTCCCGCTCCAGCATCTCCCGGAAGGCGGGGGCGGGCCAGGGGGTGGAAAACGAGGCGCGCTCGATGGCGGCGACCTGTTCCACATCGGCGGCGGTCATCTCCCGCACCGCGGGGTGGGTCACTCTGCCGCCGCCCGCCGGGCGCGCACCGCCCCCGTGTCGCGAAGGTAGTGCGGCTCCCACCCTCCTGCCTGGACGGGCGCCCCCCCGGCACCGCGCTCCCACGCCGCGAGGACCCCGTCGGCGGTGGGCACGCCCACCGGCGGATCGACCACCGCGATGCCCGCCGTCTCCAGGGCGGTGCGGTGGCGGAGCGCGCCCGCTCCGCATGCCGTCCCCCCTTCCCCGGTGAGCAGTTCGGGGAGTCGGGTGAAGCGGGGCGGCTCGACCACGACGAGGGCCGAGGGCGTGACCCGGTAGACCGCGGTGAAGAGGCGGTCGCCCCGTGCGTCGAAGACGACACGGAGGGGGGGCGCCTCCGGAGAAAGGAGCGCCGGGGCAGCGAGAGCGGCGGCGGCCAGGCTCGACACCGGGACCACCGGTATGCCCAGGGCGTGGGCGAAGCCGTTGGCCGCCGCCCCGGCCACCCGCACCCCGGTGAAGGAGCCGGGTCCCGCGCCGACCCCGACCGCCGCCACGTCTTCGGCCCTGACGTCGGCCTCCTGCAACACGGCGGCGATGGCCCCGGGGAGGGCAGCGGCGTGCCGCCCCTTCTCGCCGAGAACGCGCCGGGCCACGACCACCCCCCCCCGGGCGAGGGCCACCGACCCGAGCGCCCCGGCTGTCTCGAGGGCACGACGGACGCTCCTCGGGC
>CAYORZ010000307.1:0-2886 GCA_964406485.1 uncultured Gemmatimonadaceae bacterium
GAGGGCGCCCACCCCCGGCTCGTCGTCGACATCGATCCAGGCGAAAGGCACCTGGTTGCGCGTCAGGAACTCGCGGATGCGGAAGGTGTCGCGCGACGTGACGGAGCCGAGCACCCGCACGCCCTCGTACCCCCCCTCGATCAGGTCCTCGCGGCGGGCGATGAAGGCCCGCAGGATCGTCTCGCCGAGGCGCGGCCAGGCACCGATGAGCCGCCGTACGTCGGCCGACGGCACCCCCACCACCTCGGTTGCGCCTCGCGCGACGGCGCTCACCACCGGTCTGCGGAGGGTCACGATGTCGATGTCGCCCGTGAACTGGCCCGGCCCGTGCCGGGCGATGGTGCGCGGCTCGCGCCCCGAACGATCGAGAACCTCGACCTCGCCCTCGAGTACGAGGTAGAAGCCGCCGCGCTCGTCGCCCGCTTCGAAGAGGGCTTCGCCGTCGTCGACCCGGCGCACCCGCCCGCGCGCCCGTAGCGCGTCGATCTCGTCGGCGCCCAGGCGCGGGTTGGCGACCTCCGGCGACGCGCCACCGCCGCTGGATGCGGAGGAGCTGGGCACTGCGATCACTCCCGCTGGAGGGGGGTTCGAACCGGAGCCCGGAAGCTACCGGTCCCTCGGGCGCGCGGCAAAGCGGCGTGGCCCGTCTCTTGTAGCCCCCGGCCGCGCACCGGTACCTTTCACTCCGACCCCCTCGGTCCGGCGGCGACCCGACAGCGCCCCGACCGCCGCCCCGCCCCGTTTGCGGGAGGCTGCACCATGACGACATCGCACGCCGTTTCCGGGCTCTCCGGCTCCACCCCCATCAGAGGCTCCGCCGCACCCCTGGCCGAACGATACCGGGCCGTACGCGGCTTCACCGAGCGGCTGACCGAGGGACTCGTGGCCGAAGACATGGTCGTGCAGTCGATGCCCGACGTCAGCCCCACGAAGTGGCACCTCGCGCACACGAGCTGGTTCTTCGAGCGCTTCGTCCTGATGGAGCACCTGCCGGGCTACCGGCCGCTGCATGAGGGGTACCTCTACCTCTTCAACTCCTACTACCACCAGGCCGGAGAGCGGCACTGTCGCGACCAGCGCGGCTACATCTCGCGTCCGACAGTCGCCGACGTGCGGGCGTACCGGCGCCATGTGGATGCGGCGATGGGCTCCCTCCTGGAACGAGCCGAGCGCGACCCCGAGGCGGTTCCGGCGGCGCTCGTCACCCTGGGACTGCACCACGAGCAGCAGCACCAGGAACTCATGCTGACCGACATCAAGCACGTCTTCGGAGTGAACCCCCTCCGGCCGGCCTACACCGAGGCCGCCGCCCCTCCCTCGGCAGACGCCGCGCCGCCGGTGCGGTGGATCGGCTTCGAGGGCGGGCTCCACGAGATCGGGCACGCCGGCCCGGGACTCGACGCCGACTACTTCGCCTACGACAACGAGGGCCCGCGCCATCGCCGCTACCTGGAACCGTTCGAGCTGGCCGACCGCCTGGTGACGTGCGGGGAGTTCCTCGACTTCATGGACGACGGGGGGTACGACCGACCCGAGCTGTGGCTCTCGCTCGGGTGGGCGACGCGGCAGGCCCAGGGGTGGAACGAGCCGTGGTACTGGGAGCACCGCGACGGCCGCTGGATGCTCTTCACCCTCACCGGCATGCGCGCCCTCGACCCGAACGAGCCCGTCTGTCACCTGAGCTACTTCGAAGCCGACGCCTTCGCCCGGTGGGCGGGGGCCCGCCTTCCGACCGAGGTGGAGTGGGAGGTCGCGGCGGCCGCGCTCCCGATCCGGGGCAACCTCGTCGACGAGGGCCGCTTCCACCCCGTGGCGGCCCCCGCGGGTCGGGGACTGCGGCAGATGTGGGGTGATGTCTGGGAGTGGACGTCGAGTCCCTACACCGGCTACCCGGGCTTTCGGCCCGCACCGGGCGCCGTCGGGGAGTACAACGGCAAGTTCATGGCCAACCAGTTCGTGCTCCGGGGCGGCAGCTGCGCCACATCGGCGAGCCACATCCGCCCGACCTACCGCAACTTCTTTCCCCCCGAAGCCACCTGGCAGTTCACGGGGATGCGGCTCGCGCGCGACGCCGCGCAGGGGAGCTGAGCCCTGGACGACGCGGACCAGACGCTGGCGGAAGGGATCCGTGAGGGGCTGAAGCAGACGCCCCGGAGCCTTCCGAGCGTTCTCTTCTACGACCGGCGGGGCTCGGAACTCTTCGAAGAGATCACCCGGCTCCCCGAGTACTACCTCACCCGCGCCGAGCACGCCCTCCTCGTCGAGGCCGCACCGGAGTGGATCGGCGCGTTCCGTCCGCGCACCGTGGTCGAGCTGGGGGCGGGGAGCGCGGCCAAGACCCGGGTGATCCTGGACGCCGTCCGCGACGAGGGAATCGCGGCGACGTACGTGCCGGTCGACATCAACGCCGACTTCCTGGCGGCGACCGCCGAGCAGTTGCGCCACGAGTACCCGGGGCTACGGGTGGTCCCCCTCCCGACCGATTTCACGCGCGCCCTTCCCCTCCCTGCCGACCTTCCGCGGCCCGTGCTGCTCGGCTTTCTCGGAAGCACGATCGGCAACTTTCCGCCCGACCAGGCTGAGGCGCTGCTGCGACGAATCCGCGCGGTGCTGCGCCCGGGCGACCGCTTCCTTCTGGGCGTCGACCTGCGCAAGGATCGCGAGACCCTCGAGCGCGCCTACAACGACGACCGCGGAGTCACGGCGGCCTTCAACCTCAACATGCTCCGCGTGCTCCAGCGCGACTTCGGGGCCGAGCTCGATGCGTCCGCGTTCCGCCACCGGGCGCACTACGACCCGACGAAGCACCGCATCGAGATGCACCTCGTGGCGACCCGGGCGCAGCGGATCGTGATCCCGGGGATCGCCGACTTCACGATCGACGAG
>CAYORZ010000308.1:0-2884 GCA_964406485.1 uncultured Gemmatimonadaceae bacterium
GCCGGCGTGGCGGCGGCCACCTTCTGGCTGGTTCGCACCCTCCTCGCCCGCGAGTGGGTGCTGCGGCGCCCCCCGACGCCCCCTCCCGCCCGTCCCCCCGCGCCGGAGCGCAGGAGGCTGCCCTGACCCCCCGGGGCCGGGCGGCCCCGCGGCGGGTCGTGCGCGTCTGGTGGATCGGTCTCCTCCTGCTCGGGGGAGTCGCGGCGGGAGGGGCACCGCTCGCCGCCCAGACCGACCGGCCCGAACTCGTGCGGGTGCGCTTCGAGGGGAACCGGGCGTTTCCCGACGACTCGCTCCGGCGGGCGATCGTCAACCGACCGACCGACTGCCGCCTGCCCGGGTGGATCTGCGCCCTCGGCATCGACCTCCGGCGCCGCAGCTACCTCCAACCCCGCGAACTCGACCGCGACGCGCTCCGTCTCCAGGTCTACTACATGGAGCGTGGCTACCGCGAGACCCGGGTCGAGACCGAGGTCGCACGCGACGGCGAGGGCGCGGTCCTGTCGTTCGAGATCGACGAGGGGCTGCCGGTCGCCATCGACTCGGTCGAGGTCTTCAGCTTCGACGAGATCCCCGATCCGGCGATGCTCACCGACCTCCCGGTCGAGCGCGGCGACCCGCTCAGCGCGATCCTCCTCGAGGCGACCCGCGACACGCTCCAGCACCGGCTGCGCGACTCCGGCTTCGCCTTTGCCGACGTCCTGGTGAACTACACGATCCCGCGAGACAGCTACACCGCGCAGGTGATGTTCGAGGTAGCCACCGGTCCGCGGTCCCGCTTCGGACCGATTCTCGTCCAGGGGAACCGCGAGCTCGATACCACCGCGGTACGACGCATGCTCCCCTTCCGCGAGGGCCAGCTCTACCGCACCAGCCAGGTCGTGCAGGGTCAGCGCAACCTCTACGGTCTGGAACTCATCCAGAGCGCGCAGGTCCGGCCCCTCCTGACCGAGGGTGACACCGTGGTACCGGTGCAGGTGGTCGTCTCGGAGGGGCAGGTCCACCGGGTCCGGGGCGGCTTCGGATGGACCCAGTCGGAGTGTCTCTCGACCGAAGCGCGGTGGACGAGCCGCAACTTCCTGGGGGGCGCGCGGCGCCTCACCCTCCGGGCGCGGGTCTCGAACATTCTCGCCGAGGCGCTCTCTGCGACCGCATGCTCGGCCGTGGGGACGGGGGAGTTCTCGGAACTGAACGGGCAGTTCGCGGTCGAGCTCTTCCAGCCCTTCCTCTTCTCGTCGCGGAACTCCTTCTCGGCGAGCGCCTTCGTCGAGCGGCAGAGCCTCAACCCGGTCTTCGTGCGGCGTGCGGTGGGCCTCGATCTCGCCGTCTCGCGCTCGCTCGGGGGCGGCCTGGTCGGGACGGTCGCCTTTCGTCCCTCGCTCACCGACCTGGATGCCGCCGACCGCTTCTTCTGCGCCTCCTTCGCGGCGTGCCTCCCCTCCGACATCGACATCTTCAGCGGCGCGAACCTCCTCTCGCCCGTCGTCCTCAACTTCACCCAGGACCGCCACAACTCGCTTCTCAACCCCTCGTCGGGGTACGCCTGGATCGTCGACCTCGAGCACGCCCGTCGCTACACCGGCTCCGATTTCGGCTACGACCGGGGGCTGATCGAGGGGTCGGCCTATCGCACCACCGGCGGAGTGGTGGTGGCGGGACGGCTGCGCGGAGGGATGGTGGGGCAGGGGGAGTTCGCCGACGCCGACCAGGCACAGCTCCGGGTCGTCCACCCGCAGAAGCGCTTCTTCTCGGGGGGAGCGAATTCGGTACGCGGCTTCGGGGAGAACCGTCTGGGCCCGCGGGTCCTCGCGGCTGATGTCGAGAGCCTTCTCGGCTACCCCACCCCCGAGGCCGCGGGCCCGGTCTGCACCCCGGAGGCGGTCGTCGACCGCACCTGCGACCCCGACCCCCTCCCCGACGACGCCTTCGTCTCGCAGCCCGTGGGGGGGACCGTCCTCCTGGAAGCCAACGCCGAAGTCCGCTTCCCCCTGGCGTCGTCTCTCCAGGGGGTGGGCTTCGTCGATGTGGGGCAGGTGTGGGCCCGCCGGACCGAGGTCCGCTTCGACGAACTCCAGGTCGCACCGGGGATCGGCGTCCGCTACCTGAGCCCGATCGGTCCGGTGCGCGTCGATGTGGCCTACCGCTTTCGCGGAGCCGAGGTGCTCCCGGTGGCGACCGAGGGACTCCGTCCCTGGAACCCCGATCGCGACGACCCCGGCCAGCGGATCGAGGTGCCGTGGGCGGGCGGGGGGGCACACGTCCTGGAGTGGGTGCAGACCGACGAGATCGCCTTCCTCACCCGTGGAGCGGAGGTCGGAGGGGGCGGCAGCTTCTGGTCGCGCCTGCAGCTGCACATCTCGATCGGACAGGCCTTCTGATGACCGGGCCGAATCCCCACGACGAGGCGCAGCCTCTCCCCCCGGAGGGGGGCAGCACGCCTCCTCCCGAGCGTCCGCAGAAGGGGCTGCGCCTGCGCGCCCGCTGGCGCCTCGTCCGTGCCTCGGCCCGCACGCTCCTCTGGGTCGTGGTCGGACTCGTGGTCGTCGCGGCGTTCTTTCTCCGCACCTCGCCCGGGCACCACCTCCTCCTGGGGTGGGGCGTCGATCAGCTGCGCAGCCGCGTCGCGGGGACCGTGGAGATCGCCGAGGTGCGTTCGGCCGACCTCCTTTCGGGCGCCCGGCTGGTCGGGGTGCGGCTGGCCACCCCCGACGGCGCGACCTTTGTCGAGGCCGACTCCGTCGAGGCGTCGTACTCCTGGCGGGGGCTTCTCGGTGGGGGACTCGCCTTCGACGGGGTGCGGAGCTGGAACCCCCGGGTGGTGCTCGAGCGCGACAGCGCCGGCGGCGACACCCTGGACCGCTGGCTGCACGGCGACCCCCCGCCG
>CAYORZ010000309.1:0-2872 GCA_964406485.1 uncultured Gemmatimonadaceae bacterium
GACCGCTGCCGGCCACGATCGAGGGGGGCGACGTCCTGGTGGTGGGCCACGAGACGGTCCTCGTGGGACTGAGCGCCCGCACCGATGGCCATGCGGTCGAGCTCCTCGCCCGCCGCCTCTTCGAGGGCGGGGCGGCGACGAGGGTGATCGCGGTGCAACTTCCGCAGGTGCGCGCCTACATGCACCTCGACACGGTCATGACGATGGTCGACCGCGACGCCTTCTGCGTCTTTCCCGAGGTGGTGGAGGGGATGAAGGCGTGGAGCCTGCGCCCCCGCTTCGACGACGATGGCTCACCGGCGGTCGAGGTCACGGCCGAGCCCGACCTCTTCGCCGCCCTAGCCGATGCCCTCTCTCTCGACCGGGTGCGGGTGATCACGACGGGGGGCGATCAGTACCAGGCCGAGCGGGAGCAGTGGGACGACGGCAACAACCTGCTCACTCTCGACCCGGGCGTCGTGGTCGCCTACGACCGCAACGTCGACACCAACGCCCGCCTCGAGCGCGAGGGCATCGAAGTGGTGACGATCTCGGGAAGCGAACTGGGGCGGGGGAGGGGAGGGGCGCGCTGCATGAGCTGCCCCCTCACCCGCGACGGAGTCCCGCCGGCCTGATCCGGAGTCGATGCGACACCCGCATCCCCCCGGGGGGGGCGTTGCATTCCGGGACCCTCCCGTCTCGGTCCCCGACGGCCGACGTGGACTCGACCCCACAGGCCCGCATCGGCGGAGCGGGGAGATTTGACGTCTCCAGGAGGCGCCAGATCGCTCCCAGTCCCGCCCGGCCCAGGCACCGGGGACAGCTGACGTCGCAGAGCGACGGCAATTCCGCCCCACTGCCGCGCAATCCGCCTGTGGGGTCGAGTTCACGTCGAGCAGCCCCGCCGCCCCCGCGCCGCGCCAGGCTCCCATTCCCTAGAAGTAGAAGGCGAGCCCCAGGCGCAGCGAGCGCGGGGGTACCCGCTCGTGCGGTGCCTTGAAGTACTCGTTGGCCGCGACCCGGTTGCCGGGCATGAATTCACGCAGGTGGGCCCAGTAGTCGGGGCCGTTGTTCACCATCGTCTGGAGAGAGGTGATCGCCTCGTCGCCGAGCACGTTGAAGAGTTCGAGCGAGACTGCCACCTCGGTACCCCGGATCCGGAAGGGGTGCTCGGCGCGCAGATCGAGGTTGGCCCGCGCATGCAGCCGCTGGAGTCCCCGCGGTCCCACGAAGATGTCGTGCCCCTCGAGCGGGTAGACGAACTTGTAGTCCAGCTCCTCACCCGGACTCGTGGTGGTGACCCCGCCCGGTCCTATCACCATCGCGCCGGTATTCAGCCGGAACCGGTAGAAGCCGAGACCCGAGACCCGGAACTGAGGCGCGTAGTGATCGCCCGAGCGGAAGGTCCAGTAGGCGCCCACGCGGGTGCGCCCGATGGTGCCCCATGCTGACGCCTTCCCCTCGTGGCGGGCAAAGTTCTCGAGGTGCCCGAAGGCGTTCACCCCTTCGTTGATCCGTACGTAGGGCCCGGGGCCGTAGGTGTGCGGGTCGGTGTAGCCGCTGACGTTGTCGAGATTCCCCTTCAGGTCGGTGTAGACGTACGAGATCGAGGCGCCCCAGGTAGGCTGTGCGAGCTCGAGGGCCACCTGGAACTGGCTGAACTCGCGGCGCGCGCCGGGGGCGGTGGTGAGGATGTAGTCGGGGTCCCACCCCAGGCGAATGGAATCGCCAGGCTGAAGACCGGGCACGCCCAGGGCCTCGGGGCAGAGCCCGCTCGCCTTGCAGCGCAGCCGCTCCAGGAGCACGTAGTTGGGAATGTGGAACTCCGGAAGCACCACCGTGCCCCCGCCGTAGGGCAGAAAGGTGCCCCCGGCGTCCATCACCCTGACCTGGTGAAAGGTGGTGTAGTTGCGGTCGCGGTTGCGATCCACCAGAGCGACCATGTCGTGGTTGCGCCGCTGGGTATAGAGGGCCGAGATCTTGGCCCCCCAACCGAGCGAGCGCTCCACGGCGAGGAGCCACTGATCGACGTAGGGCTGCCGGTAGTTCACCACGGGCCCGCTCTCGTTGAGGGCGATCACGCTCTCCTGACGGAAGATCCGCTCCTCGGCCAGGGCGTCGCGCTCCTCGACGGTGAAGCTCGTGGTCGGGTCGGAAAGGTCGCCCCAGTACGACCAGACCTCCTCATCGGTGAAGACGTCGGCCCCGGCCGCCCGATCGAACATCTGGGTGATCATGTCCTGGTGGTACCGTCCCCAATGGCCCTTCACCACGAGGTTGCCTTCGCCCGTCACGTCGATCGACAGACCGATGCGAGGGTCGAGGCCCTGGTCCGACACGGCCCGGAAGCGTACCCCATCGCGGTTGGTGAGGTAGCCGTCCCACCGGCTCCACCGGAGTCCCGGGGTCACCGTAATGCGCGGCCCGAGGGCAAGCGCCGACTGGACGTAGGCGGAACTCTTGTGCACGTCGGCGTCGAGATGGACCTCGCCGCCCCATCGGCTCGGCACCCACGACAGCCGGCTCCAGCTGTCGGTGACACCCGGATCGAAGTCGGGCCAGGGGAACGGCATCCAGGTGAGGTTGCCGTTGCGGGTCCGCTGGTTGAAATAGCTGCCGCGCACCAGTTCGCCACCGATCTTGATCTCGTGCTCCCGCTCCCCGCTCGGGAGCCGGAGGGTGGCCTGAACCGTCCCTGATGTACTCGTCGGATGGCTGCGCAGCGTGAGCGGAGCGTTGCCGTGGACCGCGAAGGGGGGCGTGAGCGCATTGGTCTCCATTCCCGGCACATCGCGGCCGTGCACGGGGTCGTGTCGCTCGTCGCTCTCGAAGTGGTTGAAGCGGGCCTCGAGGAAGGCACGACTGCCGAGCACCCCGGTCCACGACCCGTTCA
>CAYORZ010000310.1:0-2828 GCA_964406485.1 uncultured Gemmatimonadaceae bacterium
CGAGATCGTGGCGATCGAGGAGTCCCTCGGAATCCCGGTCTCGGTCGTCTCTCCCGAAGAGGAAACGGCAGACGGGGGGTACTTCGTCGGGCATGCGGCCCAGGTGCTCGCCTTCACCGCCGACGACACGGCGCGGGTGGCCTACCCCTGGGGCACCCGCCAGCGCGACTGGCTGCGCGACCTCCCCCGGCTGGTCCGGGGCGAGAGTCCTCTCGCCGAGGGGCCCTGATGCAGTGGTGGTGTGCGGCCCAGGACGTGGCGTGGAGCTGGACCTGGCGCCCCTATCCGGGGGTGTGGATCTTCATCGCCACGCTCGCGCTGGGCTTCGCGGCGTTGCATCGGCGGTGGCGGGACAATGACGGTGTCCTGGCCCCTCGGACCCGGCGCTGGACGGCGGCGATCGGACTCCTCCTGCTCTGGATCGCCCTCGACTGGCCCGTCGGCGCGCTCGGCTCGGCCTACCTGGCGAGCGTGCACATGGTGCAGTTCCTCCTCATCGCGGTGAGTGCGCCTCCCCTCCTTCTCCTGGGGATCCCGCGACCGGCTCTCGAGCGGTGGGTCGCGCGCCCCCTGGTGCGGCCGGTGGTGAGGGTGCTCGGCCACCCCATCGTGAGTCTCCTGGTCTTTGCGGTCCTGATGGGCTTCACCCACTGGCCCCCCGCGGCCGACGCGATGATGGCCGATCAGGCGGGGTCGTTCGTGCTCGACATGCTCTGGCTCTTCTCGGGACTCGTCTTCTGGTGGCCGGTGGCGGTCGCCCTCCCCGAGCGAAGCTGGCTCCGCGAACCCTTCAAGATGGGCTACCTCATCACCTCGACGCTGATCAACATCGGCGTCTTCGCGTACCTGACCTTCTCGGCGGTCCCCATCTATTCGACCTTCGAGCTGGCCCCGCCGGTGGGCTCCCTCTCATCGCGCGACGACCAGCTGCTCGCAGGACTCCTGATGAAGGCCGGGGGCGCCGTGGTCCTGTGGACCACGATCTCGATCCTCTTCTACCGGTGGTACCGGCGCTCGATGAGCGACGAGACGTCCGTTCCGCGGCGGGGGGCGGTCGCTTCGGGACTCCTCCTGCTCCTCCTGGCGGGGGCGTGCGGGCCGGCGGCACCGCCGAGGACGACGGTCGAGGGGAGCGTCCTCGTCGGAGAGCCGGTGACCGGAGAGATGGCGGCGCTCTACCTCGCCCTCCGTGGCGGCGTGGGCGGTGACCACCTGGACTCGGTCACGGTCGAGGGCGTGCGCCTCACCTCCCTCCACCGGACGGATCAGGTCGACGGCATGATGCAGATGCGCGAAGTGGAGGGAGGCTTCGAGATCCCCGAGGGGGGACGGCTGGAACTGCGCCCCGGGGGCGACCACGTGATGCTCGAGGACCTGGAGCGAAGCTTCGCTGCAGGGGACTCCGTCGCCGTCACCATCCACCTGCGGAGCGGCGCGATCGCGGAGTGGGCGCGTGTCGTAGCCCTGGCCGACCTCGAGCGGGCGTTCGACGGCGACGGCCCGTAGCCGGGCTTCCGGAAGGCGGCCCCCTGCCGCCTACTCCCGCACGACCACCCGCAGCAATTCCTCCCAGCGGGTGATGTAGCGATCCATGGCGTGGTGGTTGGCCGCCCGCGCGCGGGCGGCTTCCGACATGGTGCGGCGGAGTTCGGGGTCGTGGACCATCCGCTGGAGGGTGGTGGCGAGGCCGGCGGGTCCGAAGTGGCTCACCACCTGTCCCGCCGGGGCGTCGCCGTTGCCGCCGAGGACTTCATGCGCCCCGCTCACGGGGGTCGAGATGACCGGGACGCCCATGGCGAGCGCCTCCATCATGGCGTTGGCCATCGACTCCCGCTGCGAACTCACGACGAGCAGGTCGAGGGACGCGAAGACCGGCCACGGGTCATCGACCTGGCCGAGAAAGCGGATCCGGTCGATCTCGCCGATCAGCCGCACCTGCCGCTCCAGCGCCTCCCTGCAGGGACCGTCGCCCACGATCAGGGCGAGGCATCCGGGCACCCGCGCGACCGCCTCGATGAAGTGCTCGATCCGTTTCTCGGGGACGAGGCGGGCGACGGCCCCCACGACCACGGCCTCCCGCGGGATCCCGAGTCTGGCGCGGGCCTCGTCGCGAGTGGGGAGGTTGTCGGGGACCGCGATCCCCTTCGGGATCGTCACCACCCGCTCGCCGGGGAGGTCGGGGAGGAGGGTGCGGTAGCTGTGGGCCACATCGGCGGCGCTGACGACGACGCGTTCGATGGCCTTCCGGAAGAGCCAGCGGTACTTGGCGTTGCGCGGAAGGTCGGTGGACTGGCCGATGCGCGAGACGACCGGCACGCGCGCCGCCCGGGCGCCCAGGGCCAGATGGAGCGTCTTGCGGAAGGTGCCCACCAGGAGCACGTCGGACTGATACCGGTGGAGGGCGCGGGCCACCTTCACGGTGCTCACGAGCGAAGCGTCTCCCCCGACGTGGAGGTGCGACGTCTCGATACCGTAGGGGGCGGCGCGCTCCTCGACGAGGGACCGGTTGCAGAAGAGGTGGACCTGGTGGCCGCGCTCCTGCAGTCCGGCGAGCAGCCGGGCGACCGCGATCTCGGCCCCGCCCCACTCGGGAGCCCCGTTGTGGGCGGCGATACGGAGGGGACCGGGAGTTCGGAGGTCAGGCACGGGCGTTTCGGCGGGAGGGAAAGGTGAAGGGCTGAACAACCCCACACCACGTTGCAAACCGTGGACCGCAGTTGCCCCGCCCCCAATCACCGGGCCAGTTCGCTGCGTTGCCCCCCGCGGCCCCCCCCCCCGTCGGGGGCGGCGCCCGGGGGGGCCCCGGGGGGGGGGCGCCCCCGGGGGGG
>CAYORZ010000311.1:0-1488 GCA_964406485.1 uncultured Gemmatimonadaceae bacterium
GCGCGGTTCGCCGACGATGACCGGGTGATGAGCGTGAGCGGGTATGCGTATCCGGTCGAGGGACCCACCCCCGAAGCGTACCTCATGCCGCGCAACTTCTGCTGGGGGTGGGCCACGTGGCGACGGGGGTGGGCGCTCTACGAACGCGACGCCGAAGCGCTGCTCGTGGGCCTCATCGAAGAGGACCTTGTCTACGAGCTCGACTTCGAGGGCACCGATCCCATGAGCACGATCCTGCAGTGGACGGTCAACCGGATCGCGGGGGTGGACTCCTGGGCGTCGCGGTGGATCGCCTCCGGCACCCTCCACGACCGCCTCACCCTCTACCCCGGCCGGACCCTCGTGCAGAACATCGGGTTCGACGGCTCGGGCTCGCACGCGAAATTCCGCGTCGACAGTGAGCGCTTCGCGTCACCCCCGACCTCCGAGGCGATCGAACTGGACGCCGTCGAGCCGGTGCTCGATCGACGGATGATCGAGGTGCACCGCCGGATGTTCCGCCGCTGGCACGGACGAGGGGGACCCCTGGCCACCCTCTACTTCCGCCTCTCTCCCTTCCTCCCGCGTCGCCTCGACCGCGCCCTCTACACCCACCTGGCCCGGCGCCGTCTGCGTCTGCAGGCCAACCCCGCCGTCCGGGCAGCGCTGGCGAAGGGGCGGCGCAAGGCGGCGTAGCGCGCCCCCTCAGGGCACCGACGAGCGCCGGTAGGCGGCGAGGAACGTCGTGACGCCCTCGACCGCCTGCGACGCCACCTCGGCAGGCGCGATCCCCACTCCGGTGAGCATCGCCCGATCCAGGGCCGCACCCAGAACCAGGTAGGCGAAGTGCCGGGCCGCCCACATCGGCTCGGGACACGGCCGCAGGAGTCCGCGATCGGCCAGCTCGGCGAACCCGGTGGCGAGGTGCTCCAGCACCTGCCCGGGTGCCCGATCGAAATACTCGGTAGCGAGTTCGGGAAAGCGCTCCGACTCCCGGACCAGGAGCCTCCGCACCGCCACCACCTCGGGGCGCAGCACCGTCGCGGCCAGCCGCTGGCCCAGGGCACCGAGTCGCGCAGGGAGGTCGTCTGCCCCCCGGCACCCCGCGAAGACGTCGGGCACCGTGCGCGCGAAGGCGGCGGCGCGGTCGGTGACATCGGTGACGATCCGCCGCAGCAGCGCCTCCTTCCCGAGCTCCAGGTTGTAGAAGGTGGTCTTCGACAGCCCGGCGCGCTCGGCGATCTCGTCCATCGTCGTCGCCGAATACCCCTTCGCGAGAAAGAGCTCACGCGCCGCCCGCAAGGCCGCCGTGCGGGAGCGGGTGATGCGGCGGTCCTCGGCCGGCGCCTCGGAAGACCGTTGATCGGTGGGTTTCATGGCATGATAATGGACTGATCAGTTCATTATCTCAAGGGACCCCGGGCGGAGGAAGAGCCGAATGCGGCGTGCATTGTGGGCAGGAGTGGTGGCAGGTCCGGTCTACCTCACGGTCGGCCTGGCGCAGGCACT
>CAYORZ010000311.1:1498-2807 GCA_964406485.1 uncultured Gemmatimonadaceae bacterium
GGCTTCGATCTCGGGCGCCACGCTCTGAGCGCGCTCGCCAACGGGCCGGGCGGGTGGATCCAGACCGCGAACTTCGCCCTCTGCGGCCTCCTGGTGGTGGCGGCAGCGTGGGGACTCGTGCGGGCACTCCACCCGCGGTCCGCGGGCGGATGGTTCGTGGGACTTTACGGAGCCGGGATGATCGCGGCCGCCTTCTTCCCGGCCGATCCGGTCGACGGCTTTCCCCCGGGCACCCCGGAGGGCTTTCCGCCGGCGATGAGCACGGCGGGGATGCTCCACTTCGCGGCCGGAGGACTGGGGTTCCTCGCCCTGGCGGTCGGGGCTGTGGTCGTGGGGGTCGCCTTTCTGCGCCGCGGCGAGCGCGGGTGGGGCGCCCTCTCGATCGCCGCGGGGATCGGGGTGATCGCGGGCTTCATGGCACCGGGACTGTTCCCGGCCACAGGACCAGTGGCGGGAATCTGGTTCAGCGTGGTCGTCGGATGGGCGTGGCTGGCCGCGACCTGCCTGCATCTGCGGCGGCGCGTCGACGACCCGGCGACCCAGGTGGGCGGCTAGCCACTACCGCTACCGCCCAGCGACCCGCGCGCCGGGGCGCGCGGAGTCAGACCGGGCGACCCACGCGCGCGTGCAGCCACAACGCCCAGCCCCAGCGACCCCCACGCCGCGGCGCGCGGGGCGGGCCGGGCGGTTCAGGTGCGCTGGTAAAGGGCGTTCACGCTGACTCGGCGGCCGCGCTCGGTTTCGACTCGGACTGTGGTGCTCGGCGTTGCGGGCGCGAACCCGTGGCGTCCCATCGCAGCGTCCAGCGCCTCTGCCCCGAAAAGGACACCCCGCCCATCCGCAAGTCCCTCATAGACATCCGGTGCGCCGGGAACGGGGCGCACACCGTCCCCCGTGAGGTCCACCTCGGGGGTGAAGTGGTTGACCAGAAGCCGCCCCCCGGGCTTCAGCACGCGGGCAGTCTCGGCGATGGCGCGATCCCATTCGTCCCGGGACCGGGCCCCGTGGTAGACCCCGAGAGCCACGACGAGATCAAGCGACGCATCGGCGAACGACGAGAGGTCGTCCATGCGGCCGATCGCCACCCGTGCTTGCGCCCGCTCCGGCCCCAGCAGCGGGGCGAGTCGGTCGCGGGTCCGCTTCACCATCGCCGAGGAGCCGTCGATCGCCCACACATCGAACCCGCGCTCGGCGAGCAGGACCGTATTCCGGCCACCCGCACACCCGAGATCGAGCACCCGCGTCGCTCCCGGGCGCGCGTATTCGTCGAGCAAGGGGACCAGCCGGTGGTCCGGCGCGCGAGACGCAA
>CAYORZ010000312.1:0-2795 GCA_964406485.1 uncultured Gemmatimonadaceae bacterium
GAGGCGCGCATCGCCTACGCGATGGACGATAGCAAGCATCAGGCGACCGCCCCGCGCGCGCTGCTCGCCCGCCTCCACGGCTGGGGATACGATCCCGACTGGGACGCCATCGACCCCGGACCGATCGACCCCGACGGGCTACCGCCCTACCCCTGGCAGCGGCGTGAGTACTGGCTCCCGCCCGCCGTGGAGCGGCGCGCGTCGGTGGGTGACCCGCGCGGGGGTCGGTTCCCCGGGGTCCCCCTCGAATCTCCGGCGCTCGACGGGTGGGTGTGGGCGCTCGACCCCGGCCACCCCGCCTTCGGGCCGCTCACCGACCACCGGATCGACGGCCGCGCCCGCATGCCGGCGACGGCGATTGCCGAACTCTGCCGGGCGGCCGGCGAGGGCGCCGGACTCGACGGGGTCGAGGTCAGGGGACTCGTCTTCCTGATGCCCGTTGAACTCACCTCCGACGCGCCGATCCAGACGGTGGTCCCGGCAGACCGGAGCGGGTGCCGGGTGATGCAGAAGGCGGCCGACGGGCAGTGGCAGATCGTGGCCCGTGCCGATTTCGAGCACGCCCCCGGGGCGGTGGAAGGGGGGAGCGCGGCGCCCGCGGCAGCTCCGGCCGCGACGGAGGGTGAGGCGTGGGAGGCGGCGCGGCTCGACGCCCTCCTGGAGGGTGCGGGAGCCGACTTCGGACCCGCCTTCCGCCGGATCGAACTACTCACCGTCGCCCCGGGGTCGGCCGAGGGCGTGGTCGGCGAGGGAGCCGGATGGCCCGGTTCGGTGGACCCGGGCGCCGTGGACGCGGTGGCCCAGCTGTGCATGGCGGTGCTCGCGGAGCGGGAGGCCCTCTTCCTCCCCTTCACCCTCGATCGCTACCGGGTCGTGGCGCCGCTTCCGGAGGGGCCGCTGCGGGGGCGCGTGCGCGTCACGAACGACAGCGCCGACACGCCGGGCTTCGACCTCCGCCTGGAAGACGCCGCGGGCCGGCTCCTCGTGGAGATCGAGGGGTGGCGGCTCCGGAGGCACGTAGCGACGACTGCGGTGATGGTGCCGGAGTGGCGCGCGGAAGAGGTGCGGACCCCGGAAACGCCGGGAGACCCGGCAGCCTCTCGTGCACTCGCCGGTGGCCGGTGGATCGTGATCGGAAACGGGGCGGTGGCCGACGCCGTGGCCGAGCGGTTGGCGGCCGAAGGGGCAACGGAGGTCGCCCGGAGCGTCGCACCCGACGAGACTCTCGAGACCGAGGCGCACCTGGCCGGGGTCGTGCTTTGCGCCGGGATCGAGGGGCCCGACACCCCCGATACCCCCGTCGGTGCACCCGACGCGGATCTCCACTGGATGTGGGCCCAGGCCATGCGGCGGTGCGCAGCCGAGCCTTCGGGAGCGCTGCGCGTGGCGGTCGTCACGCGCGGAGCGCAGGACCCGCCCCCCGCCGGGCGGGGGAGCGATCCTGCGGGGGGCGTCGCCCTCGGGCTGGCGCGGGCGCTGCGCAGCGAACGCCGCGATCTCGCCGTCCGCACGATCGACCTCGACCCCGCCCCCGCGGCCGTCGATCCGACGCTGCACGCCGAGCGGATCGTGCAGGAACTCCGGGACGCCCGCCCCGACGACGGCGTCGAGGTGGCGCTCCGCCTGGAGGCCCGGTGGGTGCGGCGCCCGGCCGAACTCCGGGCCCGTGCGGCCGCGCCGCTCGCCACCGTGCCCCTCCGGCTGCGGCACCGTTCCCCGGGGTGGCTCGACCGCTTCGAGGTGGTCGAGGGGGAAGCGCCCCCACACCCCGGGGCGGGCGAAGTGGTGGTGCGGGTCGATGCAGCCGGGATCAACTTCCGCGACGTCCTCGCGGCGCTGGCGGTGGTGGACGGCTCGCCCGACGCCGGGCAGGAGTGCGCCGGTCGGGTGGTGGCCGTGGGCCCCGGGGTCCGTCGCGTGGCGGTCGGCGATCCGGTCGTCGCCTTCCACCCGGGAGGGTTCGGCTCGCTCCTCGTCGCGCCGGAGGCGGCCCTCTGGGCGCTCCCGCGCGAGATGGACCCCGTGGGGGGGGCGACGCTTCCGGTCGTCTTCGGCACGGCGTGGGTTGCCCTCCACGAACTCGGCGGACTCCAGGCGGGCGACGCGGTCCTGATCCACGGCGGGGCAGGAGGGGTCGGGATGGCGGCGATCCGCCTCGCCCTCGCCCGCGGCGCGCGCGTCTTCGCGACCGCCGGTTCGCCCGCCCGGCGGGAGCGGCTCGAGGCGATGGGGGTCGAGGGAGCCTTCGACTCCCGCTCCACCGCCTTTGCGGACGACGTGCTCGCGGCGACCGACGGCGAGGGAGTCGCCGTCGTGGTCAACTCCCTCACCGGTGAGGCGATCGCCGCAGGGATCCGCGTCCTCCGGCCCGGCGGCCGTTTCATCGAGCTCGGCAAGCGCGAGATCCTCGGCGAGGATGAGGTTCGCGCCCTCCGCGACGACGTCGTCTACCGCCCCTTCGACCTCCGCACCCTGGTGGACGCCGACCCCGCACTCGCCCGCCGGCTCGGCGACGGGTGGAGGGCGGGCCTCGAGCAAGGCACCCTTTCCCCCCTCCCGGCGGCCGTCTTCCCCCTCGCCGAGGCGGGGGCCGCCTACCGCCGGATGTCGCGGGGCGACCACCTCGGCAAGCTCGTGCTCCGGCCGCCCCCCGATCCGGTGGATCTCGCCGGCGCGGGGTGGGCGGTGGTGGTCGGGGGGAGCGGCGCCGTCGGACGCGCGACGGTACGGTGGCTCCTCGAGGGAGGCCGCCGCCACATCGCGCTCCACCAGGAAGCGCTGGAGCGCAGGCTCCA
>CAYORZ010000313.1:0-397 GCA_964406485.1 uncultured Gemmatimonadaceae bacterium
GGCGAGCCACTCCGAGACGGCGGTGAGGCCCTGCGAGCGCAGGATCGAGAAACGGGTGATCGCGTGGAAGGAGGGGTGGATGCCCATCAGGGTGATGTCGGTCCCGTGGAGTGTGGTGACCATCGGCAGCTCCTCTCCGGTCTCGCGCAACATCTCGCGGGCCACCCACGCCGAGGTGGCGTGGGGGATCGCGTAGTGGACGTGCACGATGTCGAGGCCTTCCTGCCGCGCGGTGGCGTGCAGGGCGACGGCCAGCGCCAGCGCGTACGAGGCGTGCTCGAAGAGGGGGTACTCGGCCATCTCCACCTCGTGAAAGAAGACGCGCTCGCGAAAGCGGTCGAGCCGGATCGGCTGCGCGTACGACACGAAGTGGACCTCGTGCCCCCGGTCGGCGAGG
>CAYORZ010000313.1:407-2776 GCA_964406485.1 uncultured Gemmatimonadaceae bacterium
TGGCCATCACGCCCGATCCGCCGTAGGTGGGGTAGCAGGTGATCCCGATCTTCATTCTTCGGCCCCCGGGGCGGTGGTTGGGTCGGACGACTCCACGGATGCGGGGGCGGCGGCAGACGGCCCCGTGGCGGCGCGCCCCCAGGCGGCCACGATCCGGTCCACGAGCGCCTCCGCCCCCATCGCCACGTCGAGACGAAGAGTGTCGGGGGGGAGCTGATTGCGAAACCAGGTGAGCTGCCGGCGGGCGTAACGGCGCGTCTGCAGGCGCATCTCCTCCAGGGCCTCGCCGAGCGGGCGCGCACCGGCGAGTGCCTCGGCGACCTCGCGGTACCCGGTCCCGCTCATGCCGGGGTCGTCGGGGGTGTATCCGGCGTCGAGCAGGCCGCGGACCTCGTCGACGAACC
Organism: uncultured Gemmatimonadaceae bacterium; assembly: GCA_964406485.1. Classification (GTDB taxonomy): domain Bacteria; phylum Gemmatimonadota; class Gemmatimonadetes; order Longimicrobiales; family Gaopeijiaceae; genus Gaopeijia. The sequence continues at coordinate 812 of CAYORZ010000313.1, forward strand.
CCCGCTCGACCATCCGCGACACCCGCGCGTCGATCCTCCGGTCGAGTTCGTCGCGCGCGCATGTGAGGCAGACGACGAAGACGGGCACGGGCGGGCCGTCAGCGGGCGCCCGCCGGTGCCATTCGCTCAGGGGACGCCCGGTGAGGAGCGCCACCTCGGCCGTGCGCAGCAGCCGCTGGCGTCCCCCCTCCCTTGCAAGGGCCGCGCGGTCCGGATCGAGCAGGTCTACCCACCGCTCCACCACTTCGAGGGGACGCGCGGCGAGGTACGCGCCCAGCGCCGCCCGCCGGCCCGGATCGAGGTCCGGTTCGCGAAAGATCGGCTCGGTCAGGGCCCGGAGAAAGAAGCCCGTCCCGCCGACGAGGACCGGCACGTGCCCCCGCCCCTCGATCTCGGTGATCCACCGCCGGGCGTCGCGTCCGAACTGCCCCGCGGAGTAGCGCTCGTCGGGGTCCACGAGATCGAGCCCGTGGTGCGGCACGCCACGCCGCTCCTCGGGACGCACCTTGTCGGTGCCGATGTCCATCCCCCGGTAGACCTGCCGCGAGTCCATCGAGATGACCTCTCCCCGGAGGCGACGGGCCACCGCGACCCCGACGGCCGTCTTCCCCGCCGTGGTGGGGCCGGTGATGGCGAGGGCGCGCGGCGTCATCGCCCGAACTTCCGCTCGAGTTCGGCGTTCGACAGGCGGACCACGGTGGGGCGCCCGTGCACGTCGTGCCAGGGCAGCTCGGTGGCGAAGAGCGAGTCGAAGAGCTCGTGCATCTCGCCCTCCGAAAGACGCTGGCCGGCCTTGATGGCCGCCTTGCAGGCAAACGTCATCGCGATCCGCTCGTGCTGGTTGCGGGCCGAGCGCATGAGGTCGCTGGTCCCGGCCGTGAGTTCGGCGATCATCTCGCGGATGCACCGTTCCGCATCGAACCAGGGGTGCGGATCGGGGACGGTGTGCACGATGATCGTGTCGGTGCCGAAGAGGTCGATCTCGAAGCCGGCGGTCGCCAGGATGCCCCGCACCTCCTCGACTTCGCGCAATTCTTCGGGGGTGAGCCGGAGGGTGAAGGGAAAGAGGAGCCGCTGGGCGTCGGCCCCTCCCTCGTCCCACGTGCGCATCAGCCGCTCGAAGAGGACGCGCTCGTGGGCGGAGTGCTGATCGATGATCAGGAGTCCTTCGCGCGCCTCGGCCACGATCCACTGGTTGTGGTACTGCGTGAGCCGTGGTCGACCGACGTCGGGCGCCCTGAAGGCCGGGGACTCCGGGCCGGGCGAGGCTTCGTCCGCGTCGGCGTCGCCAGCCCCCGTTCCGCTCCCCGTGGTGCCTCCCGCCCCTCGTTCGCGGGGTGGGCCGGGCATGAAGAGGGCCAGCTGGTCGACCCGCTCGCCGGCGGCGTCGGCGCCCAGCCGTCCGGTGACGTCGGCGGGCGGGCGTCCAGGGCCGGGGGCCGGCCGGACCCGCTCGCGGACGTGAGGCGCCTCGACGGGAGCCGAACGGCCGACGGGCGCCGCACTGGCCGCCCCGGCCAGCGCCGCCCGCACGGCTGCCTCCACCGCCTCCTCGATCGCCGCCCGGTCACGGAAGCGCACTTCGGCCTTGGTCGGGTGCACGTTGACGTCGACCGAGCCCGCCGGGACGTCGATGCGAAGAAAGATCCAGGGACGCACTCCCTGCGGGATGGTCGTCCGATACCCACGTTCGGCCGCCCGGAGGAGCGCCGGATCCCGGAACGGACGGGTCCCGACGGTGAGGTGGGCGCGCCGGAGGCCGGGGCGGGCCGCGTCGGGGCGCTGCACGAGTCCCTCCACCACGGTCCCGCCCAGGGGAAAGTGGACCGGGATCAGCGTCTCGGCCGCCTCCTCTCCCCAGAGCGAGGCGATCCGCTCGCGCAGGTCGGGGGTGCCCGCGAGGGCGAGGAGGGTGCGGTCCCCCGACACGAGGTGAAGTGTCACCTCGCGGTAGGCGAGCGAGAG
>CAYORZ010000314.1:0-2771 GCA_964406485.1 uncultured Gemmatimonadaceae bacterium
ACCTCGAATCCCTCGGCGATCCCGCCGTCCCACCGCACACCCGGACCCGACGGCAGCTCGAGCCGATCCACCCGTCCGGTCGCCGGGAGGAAGCCGTGGAAGGGGTCTTCGGCGGTGATCCGGCATTCGATCGCGTGACCGGTCAGCCGAAGGTCGTCCTGCGCAAAGGGGAGCGGCTCGCCGGCAGCCACCCGGATCTGCCACTCGACGAGGTCGACCCCGGTCACGGCCTCGGTCACGGGATGCTCGACCTGGAGGCGCGTGTTCATCTCGAGAAAGAAGAACTCGCCGTCCTGGTGGAGGAACTCCACCGTCCCGGCGCCCCGGTAGTCGACGGCCTCGGCCGCCCGTACCGCGGCGGCGCCCATCGCCGCGCGCTCCGCCGATGTGAGCACACCCGAGGGCGCCTCTTCGACGAGCTTCTGGTGTCGCCGCTGGATGCTGCACTCCCGTTCGCCGAGGTGCACCACGTGACCGTGCTGGTCGCCCAGCACCTGGATCTCGATGTGGCGCGGCCGGGCGAGGTAGCGCTCGAGGTAGACCGACCCGTCGCCGAAGGCCGCCTGCGCCTCGCGCGCCGCGGCCTCGAACGCACGGGGGAGCTCGGGGGCCGAGTCGACCACCCGCATCCCCTTCCCTCCCCCCCCGGCTGCCGCCTTGAGCAGCACCGGGTACCCCATGGCGTCGGCCGCCTCGACAGCGGCGTCGAGATCGCGGAGGGGCTCGACGAGCCCCGGGACGATCGCGACGCCGGCCTCCTGCATGCGGCGGCGGGCTTCCGTCTTGTCACCCATGGCGCGGATCGTGTCGGCGGTCGGGCCGAGAAAGACGAGTCCCGCCGCCTCGACCGCCTCGGCGAAGGGAGCCCGCTCGGCCAGGAAGCCGTACCCGGGGTGGATCGCCTCCGCCGCCGTCGCCCGCGCGGCCTCGAGAATCCGGTCGATCCGCAGGTAGCTCTCTGCCGAGGGCGCCGGCCCGATCCGGATCGCCTCGTCGGCGAGGAGGGTGTGGGGGGACTGCGCGTCAGCATCGGAGTACACCGCCACGGTGGCGATGCCCATCTCCCGGCAGGCGCGCAGGATGCGGACCGCGATTTCGCCGCGGTTCGCCACGAGGATCTTGTTGAACAGGGGCATCGGCAGGGCCCGGCTGGGGGGTGGAGCGAGGCCCGAAGTGTAGCCTCGCCCCGGCGGCCGGTCGAGGCTCGCTCCCCCCGCGCCGGACCCCGTCGCCTCAGGGCATCCGCCCCGTGACCTCTGTCTCGCTGCCCCGTCGCATCACCCGCAGGCGGAGTTCTTCGCCCGAGACGTACGACGTGAGAATCCGCCGGGCGGATTCAACCGAATCCACCGCCCGCCCGTCGACGGCCAGGAGCACGTCGCCGGGCCGCACACCGAGCTCCGACGCCTCGGCCACATCAGCCACCAGCACGCCGCGGTCGGTGCCGAAATACTCCCCGAGTCCCGGCGTCAATTCGACGAAGTCGACGCCGGCCACGCAATTGGCCAGGCCGAAGAGCCGGATCGAGCGCGTCGGGTCGTCGCCCGGGCGTCGGCAAAGATCGACGGCGGGGACGAGGGTGAGCGAGCCCACCCGGGCCGTGTCGCGGGTGATCCGGATGCCCGGCGCGGTGACCTCGACGTCGGGCGCGATCAGGATGCCGCCGAGTTGCCGGGGCTGGATCGTTCTCGAGGGCGACCACATGGCGAGGGGTGCGGCGGTGGGCGCCTCGGGGACGACGGTGGCAGAATACTCCTGCCCGCCCCGGAGGTAGCGGATCTCGATCTCCTTCCCCGGCTCCAGTTGACCGATGAGGTGAGCGAATCGCTGGACGGGCAGCGATTCCTCTTCGCTCAGCGCGCGTTCGTGGAGCGGCGGAAGGGGGTCGAAGACACTCCGGCCGTCGATGTGGGTGACGATGTCGCCCGCGCGCATTCCGGCACGGTCGGCGGGTCCGTCGGACAGCACGTCCACCATCTCGGCCCCCCGTGCGTCGACGTCGGGCCCCTGGGCGTAGTCGATGGAGACGCCGACCACGGCCCGCCGCGCGAAGGGGAGCTCGGCCCAGAGGTCCCCCCGCGGAAGGGTCTGGACGCAGATGCACCCCTCGATCGGCTCCCCCGATGCGTCGACGCACCGGCAGTCCGTCGTCACGGTGTCCTGTGCCGCCACCGGTGCCACGAGGAGTCCCCCGACGACGAAGCTTCCCGCCACCACCCCCGCCATCAGGAGAAGCACGTGCAGCGTGCGACGAACACTCCCTGGATCGATCTTCATGTCCCCACCCTCCCGTGGTTCTTGCCGTGTGCGGCACGCCCTTCCCGGGACTCGCGCCGGCCGACCGGGGTCGCGTGCCGGCGGGCGTCCGGAAAGCGCGCTGCCGAGGGCTGGTCTTCCGCCCCCGACTGCTGAGATGCGGCCGCGGCGACCGAGGGTTGCCCCCTGCCGGGATCAGAGCGGGATGTTGCCGTGCTTCCGGACCGGATTGGCGTCGCGCTTGTTGCGCAGCATATCGAGACCCGAGATCAGGCGGGGACGGGTGTCGCGGGGATCGATCACGTCGTCCACGAAGCCCCGCGCCGCCGCGATGTACGGATGCGCCAGCGTCTCGCGGTACTCCTCGATGCGCGCCTCGGTAGCCGCCTCGGGATCGTCGGCCTCGGCGATCTCCTTCCGGAAGAGGATCTCGACCGCGCCCTTCGGGCCCATCACCGCGATCTCGGCGGTGGGCCAGGCGAGATTGAGGTCCCCGCGGATGTGCTTCGAGTTCA